>JAJECV010000059.1 GCA_022821875.1 Rhodothermales bacterium | reverse complement strand
GGCGGTTCCGCCTTTGAGGAGGATCCGGATTCCGTCAATGACGGGCTGGGGGAGTTTGGTGAGATTTGCGAGGGTGATTTTTTTGGATTTTCCGTCGATCCATTTGGATTCACGGATGAGGATGGTCGGGGACCATCGGCGGTTTTTGACGACGTCGACAAACATGGACTAGTATATAATGATTAAGGGAATGTCTGAAAGGAGAAATATACGGAATAAAGTGCTTTAAGTTGCAATTATGGACAAAAAATTTTGAGAAAATATCAAAAATCAACATGGACAAGTGTATTTATCCACACTGGATCTGGAATTTTGCAGAAAACCGGTCAAAAAGGCCGAAAACAGAGGGAATTCCGGCCAAAAAGTCAGAAATCAGACGGAAATGGAGCCTGATTTTTAGGAAATCAGGGGGGAATACCCGCTCAAATCCACGAATTTGAAAATTTTAGGGGGTAAGTTCAGTCATATTGTTCGGGTTAGTCTCTGAGTCCTCTACAGCGACGGATAGGCCCATGGTACCCGGTAGGGGCGACGCATGAGTGTCTGTGCGGCAGGATCTCCAAGTACTGTATCCTGATCTCTATCCCAGTGGATTGTGCGATTAACCTTGAGGGCAATCATTGCCGCAAGACACATATTTGTGGCCCGATGTCCAGACTCAATGTCGCATGCAGGCATGCTGGATGATTCGATAGAATGGATAAAGTCATCCCACAGTGCACGAATATTCTGGCTGTCCGGTTGATCCAGAGATGCTTTTTCATGGATCGTTGAATCACGGGAATTGCCGGGGTAAAATGTCCAGCCGTCCAGCCATCCGAGGTGCAGGACACCACGGGTGCCATAGAAATAGCAGCCGATACTGGATTTCTCTGAATTATTTGCACCATAGAGACGATGCTCCCAGGTCGCAGTGTACTTCTCAAATGCAAATGTGGCTACCTGTGTATCTGGGGCATCCGTTGAGTCTTCACGAATATGCCTACCTCCGGTAGAGGTAATCGTGTGGGGGAACGGTTCTTCATCCATCATCCAGAGGATTTGATCAAGCCAGTGGATTCCCCAATCCCCCAATTGTCCGTTCGCAAAATCTAGATATTGCCGGAAACCGCGTGGGTGAATGGATGGGTTAAACGGACGGTAGGGGGCCGGGCCAATCCAGCGATCCCAGTCCAGCCCTTCAGGGGTTACGCTGTCGGGGGTAAACTCTCCCCGGTTTCCGCCGTAATGCACGAAAGCTCGAACCATTCCAATGTCCCCAACCTTGCCGGTCTTGATGAATTCCCGGGCGGATATATTATGCGGCGAAACGCGGCGATGCGTACCAACCTGTACAATCCGATCCTGTAGCCGGGCCGCTCTCAGGATGGCTTTTCCTTCATCAATCGTGTGACTGACGGGTTTTTCGAGGTATACATGTGCTCCGGCATTGATAGCAGCAATGGTGGGCAGTGCATGCCAATGATCTGGGGTGGCAATGATGGCGATGTCACAATTCTGCTCCGAAAACAATTCTTCATAGTCTCGGTAGATCGCAGGGCGTTTTCCTGTGATCAGTTCAATTTCATCTGCCGCCGGTTGTAAATGCGCATCGTCAACATCACAGAGTGCTACGGTATCTGTGGTGCCAGTGGAAATCGCTGTACGGAGGATATTCATCCCCCACCAGCCAGATCCAATTAATCCGACCCGGTATCGTTGAATCCGATGGGAGGTGCGTATAAACGGGCCAACTGCGGAAACCAGTGCTGCCTTTCGGACGAACTCCCTGCGATTCATTCGCGTATCCCCTTATCCCAATCCCTTGGAGAAAACGGATGCCGTAGTGATTGTGATCCCGGCATGAAACTTAGGTCTTAACGTTTGCGCTCAAAAATTCGTTGATAGGATATGGCATCTAGAATTATAATTCCCAATCCTATTTGGATCTGAGACAGACAAAATGATTCATCGGTGCCTTGTGATCCAAAACAAATTTGCAAACTGGAAGTTCGCAATTGTTGGTCTCTCAGGATTTTGATTGTGTACTTCCGTCCCTGAAGTGTTGATGGTGCATGATTTTATCAGATGGATCGTAACGGATGATCACAAAGAAAGAAACAATGCACGAGGACATTCAATTTTTGCCAAATTGTGTGCAGCAAGAATAATTCAATCACGAGACTTCCGCACAACATCGGTTGAAAGTGTACCCCAATGGTGTGGTCAGGCTGGGCGGATAAGTCCCATTCCTCTGCGAGAGAAAATGGCAATCCAGTAGCGTTCATGCATTGAAACTTAAGTCTGATCCGTATCGCTCAGGAGGGGGACAAAGGCAGATAACGCCTGCAGGATGCCTTCCAAACGTGATAGTCTGCGATCAAGACCATGAACTTCACTGCGGAGTTCGTGTACGTCACCACGGAGTTCGTGTACATCACCACGGAGTTCGTGTACGTTACCACGGAGCACCTCTATTTTTTCATTCACCTCGTGACGAATTTCATTGCGGTGTTCGGTAAGGAGACGATCAATACGCTTGGTATTTGAAATACCTATCCGCCAAAATGCTATGGCCGCAGCCACAAGAATTCCAACCAAGGTAAGGGTGTTCGTAAGATCAAGTTCCATTGCTTTGTCATTTGGTCATGAACCTATACTCCATAGGGCATACAAGTCCATCAATGCTGAATATGAGATGCCGGCATAAGATAACTTTGTTGGATAAGAGATGTTCCCATTGGAGTAACCCAATGTTGCCCGATAAGTCCAAAATATTACGATACTGTTAAGGATCAGGCAATCTAAGGAAAGGTAACAGCATAACTGGATATTTTGCCGGTTTCCTATATCGCTATACGAAATTTTCAGATATTATCTGCAACCGGTGGCATGTCCTCGTATCTAAACCTCCGGGTAAGATATGTGGAACTCAGCAGTTCCGCAAGACTTCACAGGTGCAGTGAAGTCTTGACTTGTGTCATCAGGAATCAACCATGGTCTGGACAAAATGTGCTCCCTGTGGTTATGGAAATGCATAAAAATCACTGCAGCACGGACTAGGGGTGATCGGTCAGTGCATCCAGACCTGGGAGGGATTTCCCTTCAAGAAATTGCAGCATTGCGCCGCCACCGGTAGATACATGCGTCACTTCAGTGTGTAGATTGGATTGCTTGATGGCGGCAACAGAATCCCCTCCACCAATGATCGTTACCGCACCTTTGCGGGTTGTCGAAGCCATTGCCTGCGCCATGGCTCTGGTTCCAGATGCAAACTCCGGGATCTCAAACACCCCCATTGGGCCATTCCAGATGCAGGTGTTTGCGTCCATAATTTTCTGAGTGTACATCTCAACGGTTTCCTGGCCAATATCCAATCCCATGAATCCGTTCTCAATACTTCCAGACACAGTTTTTGATGTATTGGGTACATTCAGATCCGTACTGACAATGTGATCACCGGGGAGAAGAATTTTTCCTTGCGCTTTGTCCAGCATTTCCTGTGCATCCCCTAGACGATCCTCCTCTACAAGTGAGTTGCCGATGGGGATTCCCTTTGTCTTCAGGAATGTATACGCCATTGCACCGCCAATCAGAATATGATCCACAATCTCCAGCAGGTTGGTGATCACTCCAATTTTGTCAGATACTTTTGCCCCTCCTAAAAGGGCAACCGTAGGCGGGGTTGGGGACTGCAGGGCATTCCCAAGCTGCCCCAGTTCGTTTTCCAACAAATGTCCGGCGGCAGCCAGAGAGAAGTGATTCGCAACCCCGACATTCGAGGCATGCGCCCTGTGGGCCGTGCCGAAGGCATCATTCACGAAGATGTCGCCAAGTTTTGCCAGTTCTGCTGCGAAGTCTGGATCGTTTTTTGTTTCTTCAGGAAAGTAGCGGGTATTTTCAAGCAGGATCACACTGCCACCGGGCATGGTGCGGACAGTTTTCTGAACGACACTTCCGATGGTTTCGCTCGAAAATCGCAAATTTGTGCCCAGCAGCCCACTTAAATAATCGGCAACCGGTGCCAGACTGTACTGCGGGTCAGGCTGCCCCTTGGGGCGGCCCAAATGACTTAAAAGCACCGCTTTTCCCCCGGCCTCTGTGATCGTCCGGATGGTCGGCAGGGCCGCACGGATACGCGTATCATCAACGACTTCATAACAATTGGTTTTCTCAGACAACTGCAAAGGTACATTGAAGTCTACGCGCACCAGTGCGCATTTTCCCTGTAGATCTAAATCTTTGAGGGTGAGTTTTCCCATCAGTGAGGATGCTGACCTCAGCCAGCTTTTTTCATCAGCAAGGCGGCAATATCGGCAGCCCGATTTGCGTATCCCCACTCATTATCATACCAGCCCAGTATTTTGACTGTATTGCCCTGAACCATGGTGGCCAGACTGTCAAAGATCACCGAATGTGGATTGTGGACGATGTCAATGGACACGATTGGATCCGTGCAGAATTCCATGACTCCATCCATGGCCCCATGGGCCGCAGCCTGAAACGCAGCATTTACATCCTCCTTACTTGGGGTCGCATTGACCTCCACCGTAAGATCGGTCAGTGAGCCACTTGGGATTGGGACCCGGAGCGCCATTCCATCAAGCTTCCCTTTCATATGTGGAAGAACCAGTCCCACCGCCTTGGCGGCACCGGTGGTGGTTGGAACAATGGAGTAGGCGGCAGCCCGTGCACGTCTTAAATCACTATGCGGGGCATCCAGAATTTTCTGACCACCTGTATACGCATGCACCGTTGTCATTAATCCGCTTTGAATCCCAAAGGAATCATCCAGGACCTTGATCATTGGGGCAATGCAATTGGTCGTGCAACTGGCATTGGAGATGATCTCCTCCTGTCCAGTAAGCACATCGTCATTCACGCCGAGCACAACCGTCGCATCGACTTGATCCTTGGCGGGGGCGGAAATAACGACTTTCTTCGCACCGGCTCCAAGATGTTTAGCCGCCGCCGCACGGCTCCGAAAAAACCCGGTTGATTCAATGACAATATCACAGCCGAGGTCAGACCAGGGCAGATTCACGGGATCACGTTCACTGAGAACGGGAATCGTGTGGCCATCAATAGAAATGTTGCTGCCTTCAACCGAAACATTACCCGGGTATTTTCCATGCACAGAGTCGTACTTGAATAAGTGTGCAAGTGTCGCTGCATCCGTTAAGTCATTGACCGCAACGACATCAAATGCCGTGATATTGCGCTCTAAAATTGAACGAAGTGCAAGTCGGCCAATACGACCAAAACCGTTGATTGCAAGTTTGTAAGCCATTTAAAGTTGATTGATTAAGTTATTGAATAGAGTTACGTTGAACAAGAAAGCCGGCAAATCTATCCCTTTCGTCTGGGTAGATCCGAGCCGTGGCTTTCAGATTGAGCATTTTCCATAGAAGAGAGTAAAACGAGCAAGTGCGGAAAATGATTGCATGGGATCAGGTTTCAAACTCAGTCTTGAGATTGAACGAACCCCGTCAGAACCGTAGAAGACTTGATCAGCATGAAATTTAACGAAGATCTTTCGAATGACCGTTACAGGTACCTTGGAAACTCCTGAAATTTATGAGGGATGGTTTCGCGAAACCATCAACGTCTGATTAAGGATGAGAATAAATTCGCTTGATTGAATGGACAGAATTAAGCAGGAACTGCAGTCAGTCTTACGGCAGATACCGAATGATGATAAAGCCTCACGGAGGATGGATCCCATGATGTTTTTCGCAGGAAGGTGTTTCCCTGGATTGACTCACTCAAATGGAAGATTTTTAGAATGTCAAAAATAAAAGCTCCGAAGGGAGTGATGGGACAGAGAGGCAGCCAGCGGGCGGAATCAGGTAGACGCTGGTATGAGCCTATACTAGCGGCCTATTATGGAAATCGGCGTGTCTTCACGGGTGCCGCAATCGGTGTGCTCCTAGTGATTGCCGGCATATTCGGCTTTAATTACATCCAGGGAGAGCGTGATGCGCAGGCTCAGGAATTCCTGGGAGCCGTTATTCTTGAATACGAAAGAGGCGACTACCGCATAGCGCTAGACGGTAGCGGCGAAACCCTGGGGCTTCTGGATATTATTGACCGTTATGGAAGCACGCCTGCCGGGAATACGGCTAGATTTTATGCGGGCAACGCACTTTTTGAACTACAAGAATACGATCAGGCGCTGGCACAGTTTGAAGATTTTAACGCAGGCGATGATTTTCTTGGTGCCAGCGCAACGGCCGGCCGTGCTGCGATCCATGAGATGCAGGGGGAGTTTTCAATTGCAGCGGATCTGTTCAAACGTGCCGCGGAGATGGATGATAATGAGGTGCAGAGTCCGTATTATCTACGCTCAGCTGCGCGGGCTTATGTGGAAGCCGGCGAATTAGATGTTGCCGAAGAAGTCATCCTTGAAGCCAAAGAGGACTACCCGGAAACGGATCTGGCAGATGAATTTGACTACATGCTGGGTCTCGTACTAGCCTTGCAGTAAGCATGTCTGCACCCCGTGTGCTGGTCGTGGATGATGAGGTAAGCATCCGAAGGACGCTCCGGGAGATTCTGGAGTACGAAGATCTTGTGGTTGAAGAGGCCACGAATGGGGAGGAAGCGCTGGGGAAACTCCAGAAATCCACCTTTGATGTAGTTCTTCTGGACATCAAAATGCCCAGGCAGGATGGATTACAGGTTTTGACTGCCTGTGTTGAAGCCTGGCCGGAACTTCCCGTGATCATGATCAGCGGGCATGCAGACATCAAGACCGCAGTTGAAGCCACACAGTCCGGGGCGTTCCATTTCATTGAAAAACCACCGGATTTGCAGCATCTCCTGGTTACCGTTCGCTCGGCACTTGAACGGGGAAAACTGGTGATTGAGAATCGGCGTTTGCGGCAGGCATTAAAGCAAAAACACGGGAATGCTCTGGTTCCCATGTTGGGGGACAGCCAGGCAATGCAGGCGGTGAAGCAGTTAATCAAGCGTGTAGGCCCTACCGAGGCCCGCGTCCTCATTACAGGAGAGCCAGGTACAGGAAAAGAACTGGCCGCACGCTGGATCCATACGCAAAGTCTCCGTAACGAGGGGCCAATGGTTGAAGTGAATTGTGCGGCAATCCCCTCCGAACTCATTGAGAGTGAGTTGTTTGGGCATGAAAAAGGCTCATTTACCGGTGCGAATCGTCAGCGGGTCGGGAAATTTGAACAGGCGCATGGCGGTACATTGTTTCTGGATGAAATCGGGGATATGAGCCTTCCTGCACAGGCCAAAGTTCTCCGGGTTCTTCAGGAAAATAAACTGACCAGAGTAGGCGGGGAGCGCACGATTAAGGTGGATGTGCGCGTGGTCGCTGCAACAAATAAGGATCTGCGGGCTGCAATTGAGGATGGGGAATTTCGTGAGGACCTCTATCACAGGCTGAGTGTAATCCTTCTGAGTATGCCTCCGGTGAGAGAGCGTAACGGGGATGTCCCAATGCTCATTGAGCATTTTGCGGCTCGGCTTTCCAAACGAAACGGTCTTCTGCCCAAAATCTTCACCAATGAGGCAATGAGCAAACTTTCCTCATTGCCGTGGAGCGGCAATGTTCGGGAGATCAGCAATGTGGTTGAACGGATGATGATTTTGAGCGAAACAAATACAGTCACTTTATTGGACGTGGAGCGTCTGGTCATGCCCGCATCTTCAGCGAAGGGACAATTCCATACCATGACAGAGCAATATAGCAGTCTGGCAGATTTCCGTGAACATGCGGAGCGCCTGTTTCTGCGACAGAAGCTGGATGAGAATAATTGGAACGTGAGCCAGACAGCGGAGAAAATTGGAATCCAGCGCTCCCATCTTCATACAAGGATAAAGCGGTATAATCTGGAACGGAATGCCTAAATTTTTTTTGCACATCCTGCTCGGATGCGTGATATTCATACCGATTGAAGTTGCGGCTCAGGTTGGTGTCAGCCAGAGGCTGAATGTGTTTCTTGATTGTGACTCGTGTGACGAGTCGCATATTCGCACGGAGTTAGATTTTGTCAATTACGTTCGGGATCCAAACCAGGCCGACGTGCATGTATTCGTGACCATCAGCTTCACGGTTCTCAGTGGCCGTCAGTATGACTTATCCTTTATCGGACTTGGATCTTTGGAAGGATCAGAATTGAACCTGGTCCGGGTCGTGGATCAGGAAGCATCCGGTGAAGAGAGGCGGGCGGCGATCAATGAGGCACTTCGCCTGGGGCTGGCGCCCTTTCTGGGGCGTGAGGAGGAGACTGATATTTTTTCACTTGCCTATATAGAGCGGGAAGAATCTGAGGCAGAAGAATTGTTAAGCCGGGATCCATGGAGGCACTGGGTCTTCAATCTGTATGGCGGGGACTTTGAATTGGACATGGAATCCAATCGTACGGTCTTTGATTCGCGCTGGGGAGTCTTTGCCGATCACCGAAGTGAAGCGTGGAAGGCGCGAATTCGGCCCTATTTTAACTATGATCTGGTACGAATCCAGCGGGACGGCAGAGCAACGGTCCGCAGAAGTATTACCCGGCATGGGTTAGACAGCTACTTAATCAGGAGTCTGGGATCTCACTGGTCAGCGGGGTTCTTTGTCGACTATGTGACGCGTGATGATCGGAATCTAAAGCATTGGATCTCCTTTGAGCCGGGGGTGGAATACAGTTTGTTTCCCTATGAAGTGGCAACGAGGCGGGCCATTACGTTTGTATACCGGATCGGTATGCAGTATGCGGATTACTTTGAGACAACAATTTTCGGGGAGACGGAGCAGTGGCTGCCCCGTCATGAGCTCGACGCAACCGTTGCGATTCGTCGCCCCTGGGGAGATATTTTCAGTGGACTGGAGGGGGCGCAATTTCTACATGACCCTTCAAAACAGCGGGCGGAATTTTTTGCCAGCATTTCGGTGCGTCTGTTTCAGGGATTTTCTCTGGAGCTTGAGGGAAGTTTTGAGATGATTCGGGACCAGCTCTCTCTGCCTGGAGGCGAGCTGCTGCTGGAAGACATTCTCCTGCAGCAGCGTGAACTTGCAACGGACTACTATGCCAGCACCAGTATTGCATTTTCGTACACATTTGGCTCAAAGTTTGCCAATGTCGTGAACACTCGATTCTGATGTCATCCCAACTGATTGCAGAGGATCTGCATAAAGGATTTCAGACGGGTTCAGGGGGAAGGCTGGAGGTATTGGAGGGCGTATCTCTGACGGTGAATGCCGGCGAAGTCGTTGCGATCATTGGAGACAGCGGAACCGGTAAAACAACACTGCTTCATTTACTGGGTGCACTGGATCGTCCGGATCGGGGGACAGTTTCGTATGACGGGAAGGACATTTTTCAGCAGAATGATGATTCGCTGAGCCGCTGGCGTAATCGTTCGATTGGGTTCATTTTTCAATTCCATCATCTGCTGCCGGAGTTCAGCGCTCTGGAAAATGTAGCCATGCCTGCCCTGATTGGTGGTAAGGCATTGCGCAGGGCGCAGCAGCGGGCAACCGCGCTTCTTGCGCAATTAGGACTTGAGGCCCGTCTTGAGCATCGCCCGTCCGAGCTTTCGGGGGGCGAGCAGCAGCGTGTCGCAGTTGCACGCGCATTGATGAACCAGCCCGCACTCGTCCTTGCAGACGAACCCACCGGCAGTCTCGATACACGAACTGCCGGCGCACTCCATGAGGAACTGCTCAGCCTGAGCCGGACCTATAACCAGGCTTTTGTAATTGCTACCCACAACCCGGCTCTGAGCGAATTGTGTGATCGCGTTCTGGTCTTACAGGGCGGTAAACTCCAGGAAAAATAGTTTCCAGGGCCACAGCAGGAATATTTTCATGATTGCGTTGTATTTCACCATGCCGGTAGAACCCGAATAATCAATACGAGGCAGGTAATGTCCGTGAATTATACATTATTTGGCGCACCTGTCGTGAAGGTTCCTGCAACAGAAGGAATCAAATATGCTGGCTCAAAACTCAAATTACTGCCCCATATTTTGCGCCTTGCACATCAGACCGGGGCAAAGAGCGTGTTGGACGGATTTTCTGGTACAACCCGTGTCTCGCAGGCACTTTCACAGTCGGGATATAAGGAGGTTCTTGCAAAACGAACAATCTAGGCTAAAAAGCGCTCCCGGGTGCACTCAGGTGAGCAAAAACCCTCAAGATCAAGGGTTTTGCAAGAGGCTCTAAGGTTTTTTGCAACGATATATCTGCATGGTCCAGGGTGTTTGGGATCTGTTACCTGATGAACCGAGCGCCCAGAATGCACTACGAGGGGATCATCAATCATCTAAATTCGGTTTCGCCCGAAAATGGGTGGTTCACAGAACACTATGGCGGGATCGCACCTGCCAATGGTCAACCGTCAGAGCAGCATGATGGTCTCAAGAAACCCTGGCAGATTCACAACACACGCAAGTTAGACGGGATTCGGTCAGAGATAGAGCGTATGGGCCTTTCTCCCATTGAGGAGGCGGTCGCACTCACCAGTCTTATTATGGGATTAGACCGTGTGGACAGCACGATTGGACACTTTGCCTCTTACTTGAGAGAATGGTCGAAGCGCTCCTACAAAATGCTTCAGTTGGAAGTCCCCAGGTTATTTATTTCCAGAGAGGAGAATGAAGTATTGCAAAGAGATATTTTTGATGTTTCAGATATGGAGGTTGATCTTGCCTACTACGATCCCCCTTACGGCTCCAATAATGAGAAAATGCCACCATCCCGAGTCAGATACACGGCCTATTATCATGTATGGACCAGTATTTGCATGAATGACAAACCGGAACTCTTTGGTAAGGCAAAACGCCGGGTAGATTCTTCCGACAAGGTCTCGGCCTCTATATTTGAAGAGTTCAGAAAAAATCCATCCACGGGCAGATATATGGCCGTGGAGGCGCTTGAGCGATTGATTACCTCAACCCGTGCGAAATGGATTATCCTGTCCTACAGTTCTGGAGGACGCACTACCGCCGCCGAAATTGATTCAATGATCCGGAATTGCGGTCAGGTGGTGGAATTTGTCAAAGTAAACTACAAACGTAATGTAATGGCAAACATGAGGTGGACCAATGAGTGGTTGAATGGTGCTGATTCGCCAAATTGCGAGTACCTGTTTCTTATCCATAAGGGGTGAATGCAGGGTAGGGGCCGTTCATCTCTTTTCCATCTGTAATGCAGAAAATCCAACTTGAGCACTGCACATCAGAACTTTCGGGGGCGAAGGCAGTACGTTCCGGTTACATGTGTACAAGTGAATCAGTCCCTGTTCATCACCGCCGACGAACCTGCCGGCAGGTTGCGCACATGGACTGCCGGTGCACTCCGTGAGGAATTGCTCAATTTGAACTGGACCGATAGCCGGGCTTTTGTAATTGCACCCACAACCCGGATCTGAACGAATTAAGTCATGATGCTTCGGGGTTACAGGACGGTGAGAAATAGTCTCCAGGGCTACGGCAGGGATATTTTTACTGTTGCGTTGTATTTTACATAGTAACACGCTTGTACCGTTAATCGGACTGGAGCCGCAGATGTCGGCTCCGTCCTAATTGATTGAGTTATGCCTGTAGCACAAGATATTTGGAACAGCCGATTGGAGCAGATCGGATTCATTGATGATCCTGTGGATCTGACACTGGATCTCTACGAGGAGATTGAGATCCTCAAGAAGAAGAAAAATGCGATTCTGCTTGCGCACTATTACCAGGAGCCTGCCATCCAGGATGTGGCCGACTTTATTGGAGATTCACTGGGCCTTTCCCGGCAGGCGGCGGCAACATCGGCGGATATTATTGTATTTGCCGGAGTTCATTTTATGGCCGAGACCGCCAAAATTCTAAGTCCGGAAAAGAAGGTCCTGCTTCCCGACTTAAATGCGGGCTGTTCTCTGGCAGATACCTGTCCGGCGGATGAATTTCAGGTTTTTTGTGATCAGCACCCCGATCACTTGGTGATGTCCTATATCAACTGCTCTGCTGCGGTAAAGGCAAGGAGTGATATCATCTGCACCTCAACCAATGCGGAGCACTTGCTGCGGATGATCCCCGAATCACAACCGGTGATCTTTGCGCCTGACCGGAATCTGGGCCGATGGCTTGAACGCAAGACCGGCCGCAAGTTAAAGATCTGGGATGGGGTATGTATTGTTCACGAGACGTTCAGCGAACGGAAGTTGCTTGCATTGAAGGTTGAATTCCCTGCGGCCAGGGTATTGGCCCATCCGGAGTGTGAGGAAGCGGTCCTCCTGCACGCCGATTTTGTCGGTTCAACCAGTGCAATCCGCCGGTTTGCCCGTGAAGATACGGGAGACTCTTTTATTATTGCAACGGAAGAGGGGATTCTACATCAAATGCGTAAAGACTCCCCCGGTAAGCATTTTATTCCCGCTCCCCCTGAAAGCGGGTGTAACTGCAGTCAGTGTCCCCATATGCGGCTGAACACCCTTGAGAAACTCTACACCTGTATGCATCACGAGTTGCCGGAAATCCGCATGGAGGAATCTATCCGCAAGCGTGCACTCAAGCCCATTGAGCGTATGATTGAAATGAGCGAAGGTGTGTCATGATCCGAACCGGACCAGATTGTGCTGCAATGGACGGGCTCCCGTGTTAGATAGTAATCAACCGGGTCCAGGGGAAAATGAGGCGACGAATCTATCAGATTGAATGAGCCTCAGATTCCGCATTTTGGGGGATTTCGAATATTCCAGTTTCAAATGAATTCTCGGATTTTAACTTTATGTCGTTTTGATGCGCGGACAATCCCAATGGGAGCCATATTTCTGACTCAATGACCTCGGTGAATCACAAAAAGTTGTGGAGGCAGATCATTTCAGGCGAGGATTCGGAACTTGAGTTGAAATCTGTCAGATTCCGTGGGGACAGGGTTTCTGCACCTCGGCGGGATTCGCTCGCAGATGAGATTGCAGCATTTGCCAATGCAAGCGGTGGACGGTTAATCTTAGGTGTGACCGATGATCGGCAACCACAGCCCCTGACATCATCAAAACTTGATGTCCTAGTCAGATATGTGCGTGAAATCTGTACCGAAAGTATTAAGCCGGTACCCAACGTCAAAGTTCTGCGAATTCCCATAGAGTCCAGTGAAGGGGATGTAGTTTTAGTTGAAATTCCTGAGGGGGCAACCGTACATCGTTCTCCCAGCGGATATTTTGATCGTTTGCTGGATAGTAAACGTGCTATGGAAATAGATGATGTAAACCGATTATCCCGGATACGTGGGCAATCTGATATGAATTCGTTTGACTCACAAATTGTAAGAAATGCCGGGATTAATACTCTTCAACGGGATTTATGGCGCAGATATGCAGTGTCACGAGAACTTGATTCCGATGATGTGGAACTTAGAAAATTGAGATTTGTCAAGCATGGCCCTGACGGTCATTTGCGGGCGACGGCAGCGGGTTTATTACTGGCGACAAACGACCCGCGCGAATGGTTTCCGAATGCATGGATACAAGCAGTATGTTATAGCGGGGATCAACTTAATGCGGATCATCAAATTGACGCTCGCAATATCACAGGCCCTTTGGATGATCACATACGAAAGGCCGTACGCTTTGTAAAATCCAATTTGCGCGTAGCAGCATATAAAGATCCTGCACGGGCGGATGTGCCCCAATTTAGCATGCGGGCAGTTTTTGAGGCTGTTGTTAATGCAGTTGTACACCGGGACTATGCGGTGCGTGGATCTCGGATTCGTCTATTCATGTTTAGAAATAAACTGGAACTGTACTCTCCCGGCGGTCTATGCAATTCCATGACGGTAGACGATTTGCGAACAAGTCAGTTTACACGTAACGAACTGCTGGTCTCAAGATTGCATCAATGTCGTGTCGGTGATCTTCAGGATGTTGGCGGGCGCAGGTACTTTGTTGAAGCAAGAGGTGAGGGGGTACGTCTCATTCAAGACAGAACATTTGCTTTATCGGGACAGCGAGCAAATTTTGAGTTAATTGGTCAGCGCGAACTACGGGTTCGTTTACCTGCAGCACAGCCCCCCGTAGCCGGCGGAATCGTGGCCCGCATCTCAGTTAAATATGAGGATACCCAAGCGCCGCACCCAAATGTGCATGTGTTGATTCTCTATCCAGACAAAACATATATGAAGCGCACACGAATGCGTACGGTCATGCTGATTTTGTTCTATATTCCAGGCTCCCGATGACCGTGATGTGTGCGGCCGAGGGTTTCAAGGCACATGTGGAAAGGAATTATATGCCGGATGCTCCTCTTCATGTTACCCTGCAGCCTGTTCAGGGAGGTGGTTCCCAGATCATACCGAACCGTTCAGGTTCACTCTCTGGAATACAAGGGTATCTGAATCCGATGTTAGATGACCTGGATCGCCCCTATCTCTATGCAGACAGTATCCTTATCAACGAGGGCCAATCTCAGCCAGTTCAATTTATACTGAATGAGCCAATACATCTACTGGATACAGAAGGCAACAGTGCGACACTTTGGTTTCGTGAGATGGTTGGAACTTCGTGTATCTTTGACTACTCCTATGAGATGGACTAATGTAACTGGGCACTTTTCAGGTACTTGCGCTCCGCTTCCTGTGCGGGGACTTAATCGTATATGGGCTGCTATCATGATGGAATCTCCAAAGATCAATTTTAATGTCGAACCTGCCCCTGGGCAACGGGAGCTTGTAACTTCTACAGGGTATTCAGTACCTGAACGGGAATATTTTGAGGCTTTCCCTGGCCTGTAATTTCAAAACACTACCACAGCAAAAGAATCCATGTCAACGAAACTGCGAGATGCGGCGAAAGCAGGGAACGCTAAGGTGGCCGGAGATCAGGAAATGATGTCGGAATATCAGGTAAAGCTTTGGCAGATGGCCAATGCGTTACGTGGCTCCATGGATGCTGCCGAATATAAGCATGTAGTTCTGGGGCTACTTTTTCTCAAGTATATTTCGGATGCATTTGAGGAGCGTCGTGAGGTACTCGAAAGTGAACTTGATGAAGGTGCCGACCCAGAGGATCCGGATGAGTACCGCGGGGAAAATATTTTCTGGGTGCCTTCTGATGCGCGTTGGGCACATCTGAGTGCAAATGCCCGCCAGCCTACTATCGGTCAGAATGTGGACGATGCGATGATTGCAATCGAGCGAGAAAATAAGAGTTTGCAGGGAACCCTTCCCAAAAACTACGGCCGTTCCGGTCTTAATAAGAAGCGACTTGGACAACTCATAGATGTGATCAGCAATATTCGTGTAGGTGGTGAAGAGGCTCGCTCAAGAGATATTCTTGGCCGTGTGTATGAGTATTTTTTATCCCAATTTGCCAGTGCTGAGGGCAAAAGAGGAGGGGAGTTCTATACTCCGCGCAGTATTGTTCAGATTTTGGTTGAGATGCTGGAGCCCTATCAAGGTCGTGTGTATGATCCGTGCTGCGGCTCATCGGGGATGTTTGTGCAGTCCATAGAATTTATTGATGCACATGCTACGGGTAACGGGAATGGAGGCAAGGCGAGGGATAATATTTCAATTTATGGTCAGGAATCAAATCCTACGACTTTGCGTCTGGCCAAGATGAATCTTGCCATCCGCGGTATTGAGGGGCAAATCGCACAGGGGGACAGTTTTCACAATGACCAGCATCCAGATCTCAAGGCCGATTTTATTCTGGCGAATCCGCCGTTTAATATTTCAAATTGGGGAGGTGAGCGTCTAATTGAGGATAAGCGCTGGAAATACGGAGTACCGCCGGCGAGTAATGCTAACTTTGCCTGGGTTCAGCACATCGTACATCATTTATCTCCTGGTGGTACGGCTGGTTTTGTATTGGCGAATGGATCCATGTCATCGGGCCAGAAGAATGAGGCAGATATCCGAAAGAATCTCATCGAAAATGGTTTGGTTGATTGTATGGTTGCACTTCCTGGGCAGCTTTTCTATTCAACCCAAATCCCCGCCTGCTTATGGTTCCTATCCCGGGAGCGTAAACGACCTGAAGAGGTTTTATTCATTGATGCGCGTAAGTTCGGCAGGATGGTGAGCAGAGCCCATCGCGAACTGACCGGGGATGAGATTATTCGCATCACGAGGACTTATCATTCGTGGCAAAAGGGACGGAAGGCATCGGACTACGAGGATGTTTTAGGCTTTTGCAAGAGTGCTACGCTGGAAGAGATTCGCAAGCACGGCCATGTATTGACTCCAGGCCGATATGTTGGGGTGGAACCGGAAGAAGAGGATGATGAATTGTTTGAGGACAAAATGAAGCATCTGGTATCTGAGTTGAAAGAGCAGCAGCAGGAAGGAAGGCGGCTGGATGTCGAGATTAGAGCGAATCTCGACATGCTTGGGTTTTCGCTGGGAGAAAAAACGTATGATATTGGGATAGACGAGAATAACCGGGAAATGGATTGATTCTGTGACCGGCAGGGTTGAGCGATTCTATCACTGATTCCTGGCAGTTAAGTTTTGGGAAAAAATCATGCCAATAGTCTTAGGACATTTAAGTAATGCACTTGATACGCTTACCAAGGTTCACGAGGTCAGTGAAGATGAGGATTCGATGAATCAACTTTCTAAGTATCAGCAGATCGCCATTCGAGCAGGTGTGATTAAGCACTTTGAGATGACCTATGAACTCTGTTGGAAACTCATAGAGCGCCGGCTCAAAGAGAATATGTCTCCTCAAGATGTGCGCGGTATATCTGAAAACCATTTCTTCCGTCTCGCCGCCGAGAATCATTTGATCCATGATTTTGAGATCTGGATTGGGTATCATAACAATCGAAACCACACGACACACGTTTACGATTCTGAAATAGCAGATGAGGTCTATGACATGATAGTGGAATTTATACCTGATGCCAGTGCTTTGTTAAATGAACTGGAAAGAGGAGAAATGAAGTGAGTATCCACTATGTTTAGATGAGTACGATTCATCCAGTTATTGATTTACGTCCAGATCATTTGGAAATTGTCTTTGATGCGATCCGGCGGCATATTCCAGATAGAAAGGTACTGGCATTTGGGTCCCGCGCCACTTGGACGGCTAGGGATTACTCTGACCTTGATCTTGCAGTCATGGGAGAGAAGCCCTTGCCTTGGCCTACACATTTAGCATTGTATGATGAATTTGTTGAATCAAGACTTCCTTTTCGTGTAGATATTGTGGATTGGGCACGAACGAAGGACTATTTTCGCAAGATCATCCACGAGCATGCGGTGACGTTACAAAGTCCGGTTA
Organism: Rhodothermales bacterium; assembly: GCA_022821875.1. GTDB lineage: Bacteria > Bacteroidota > Rhodothermia > Rhodothermales > Bin80 > Bin80. Next base: position 16,885 of record JAJECV010000059.1, on the reverse strand, counting down.
TGATCAAAAATGATCATTCATCCCGAAAAGAACCATCTTCATGCCCGGTAGGCTGGGTTACCCACCGGATTGGCAAGATTGGGGAAATCGTAGTTGGCGGCACCCCCTTTAAAGAGGATGCTTCCTGTTTTGACGGCGATATTCCGTGGTTAACACTTCGTGATCTGTCCAGGAATCATGATCGTCATATTCAGCATGGAATTCAAAGTCTCTCACAAGAAGGGCTAAATGCCTGCTCTGCGAGAATTGTGCCCACAGGCACACTTCTGATTGCAAGCCGTAAGTCAATTGGCTCTGTGGCTGTAGCAGCAAATCCTGTAGCAACGAATGAGGAGTTACTCAGCCTTATCCCTGACCCCGGTTATCATTCTGATTTTCTGTATTACTGGCTAAAGGCCAATACTCATGAATTAGAAAAGTACTCGGCAGGGGTAGTCTTCGATGAACTATCTTGGTCAGCTTTGGAGTGTATGCGAATTAATTTGCCAGAGAATATCTCTGAGCAAAAAGTGATAGCCCATGTCCTTGGCGCAATTGATGACAAGATTGAGGTCAACCGGCGGATGAATGCGACTCTAGAGTCAATGGGGCAGGCATTGTTCAAATCGTGGTTTGTTGATTTCGATCCGGTGCGGGCTAAAATGGAGGGCCGGGATAAAGGATTGGCTGGCAAGGCAGATGATGCGATCCCCCATTATATTGGGCCTGATGGCATACCAGCAGGATGGAGGAATGGTACTATTGGTGAGAGCTTTTTTCTCACGGCGGGGAAATCTCCATTGGCGAATTCCTGTGACGAGTATGTTGAAGGTATACCATTCTTCCGAGATAGCACAGATTTTGGATTCAGGTATCCTAAGAAAAGAGAGTACTGTTCAGCACCAATCAGTATAGCAAAGCCGGGGGACACACTTGTAAGCAGGCAAGCCCCTATGGGTGACATTAATATGGTATGGGACGAATGCTGCATTGGAGGCGGGCTCACAGCATTACGCCATAAATCAGGGTCCGCCTCTTTCACCTATTACTCGGTACTGTCTCTCCAGCAGGAATTAAGGCGACATAGGCATCGCAGCCTAGTCAAAAGGAAAATAGATGGTGAATTCCTTCAGGCACTCCAAGTGATTGAACCATCACTACGAGTCATTGCTCTCTGGGAATCTGTGATTACTCCGCTGGATCAGCGCATTAGGAACAATGTCTCAGAAAACCATGCTTTAGCCAATATTCGGGACAGTCTTCTGCCGGATCTTGTTTCTGGGAAAATAGACATTGGGGGGATCCCCAAAGCCCTGACCGATGGCGGGGAGTCTCAGGGCCATATCTACAACCAAGAGTATATTTCGATAGCAGAGGAATGTGCTGGGCGACCATCACGAGACCACCAGGATGATTCGTATACGTGGACAATGAAGCGGCTTGCAGATGAACTTCGTGAGCAATTGATGGAAGCAAGTAGACTTGAACTTGCGATTCAGACGAATTTGAGCGGGCTATTTTGGGCGGGGGCGGGAAATGAGTAATTCAGATGAACTACGCTGGAAGCAGCGACTGGATAATTATAAAGCGGCACTTGCGCGATTGACGGAGGCTTGCGAACTCGAAGAATATAGTGATCTGGAACTTGCCGGGCTGATTAAGAGATTCGAGAATTGCTTTGAATTGTCGTGGAAGGTTCTTAAGGATCTACTCTTCTATGAAGGATTTAATGAAAAGACACCAAGAGCAGTGATCCGTAAGGGTTTTGAGGCTGGGTACATTGACGAGAGCGACTGTGAAACCTTATTAGATGCTCTGCAAAGGCGTAATCTGTTGAGTCGCACCTACGACGGAGATCTTGCACAGGAAGCCAAATTGATCATCAAAGAGGATTATCATCCTGTTCTTCTACGGCTCCGCCTAACTTTGGAGGCTAGACAGTCACTATGACAGGCGGCATCAAAGACATTCATCAAGAGGCGATAATCGCCGAAATTGCGGCCAATGATCGTGTAGAGCGGGCCGTATTGTTTGGGTCTAGAGCAACCGGTACGAATACGGTCACTTCCGATGTGGATATCGCTTTATTCGGGAATCGGTTAACACGAACAGATCAAGTTCGCCTTGCTGCTGCACTGGAAGAGATTCCGATGGCGCAGACGGTTGACCTAGTTTTGTATGACTCAATACGAAACAAGGAATTAGAGAGTCATATTCGGAGGCACGGTATTGAGTGGTTTGCACGTCCAGCAGTTACAGATAACGGTCATGCCATCTGCTCTTCAGATAGAACAGAGTTCGTGCCTCTGAATTCAGAATGTTCAGGGATTGATATTCCTGCGGAAGAACTCAAGATCATTCAGGAGTTACTGGAGCAGTATCTTCCGGATACAGATGCCTGGATTTATGATTTAAGGGGAAAGCACGCATCTATTTCAGAGGCGGAATTCATCCTTGTTGTGTTTTCGTCTTCTGAGCAGAAGCAAGCGATCAGTGACTTGCGGGAGGTGCTGAATGAGAATGAGTTGTCATTTAAGATAGATGTGTTTGTGTGGAAAAATATGGCAGAATCATTAAAAATCGGAGCGAAACGTTTGAAGGTAGTTACTGGGCATAATAAGTTGGAAAAAGGGAATAACCTGATGATGCATCCCCTAGATACGCAATGAGTGAGAAGATGCGATTACTGTTAGTACATAGATTGAGGATGTGTGATGATGTGTTTTTATTTTTGAGGGTTGATGGATATGTCGTTGGTTAATCTTGAAAGGTTGTGGCAGCAGATTGCTTTAGGCGAGGATTCAACCCTTGAACTGAAGTCCGTTCAGTTCCGCGGGGATAAAGTCTCCGCACCTCGAAGAGATTCGCTTGCAGACGAGATTGCGGCGTTTGGGAACGGGAGCGGAGGACGGCTAATCTTAGGTGTGACCGATGATCGGCAACCGCAATCTCTTACGCCAGCAAAACTTGATGCTCTCGTTACGTTTGTGCGCGAAATTTGCACCGAAAGTATCAAGCCAGAACTGGAATGTCACGTTTCACGAATTCCAGTACAGTCGGGAGAGGGAGGAGCACTTTTAATTGAAATTCCTGAGAGTGTGGCGGTGCATCGCTCACCTGGGGGGTATTTCCGTCGGAAGATAGATAGTAAACGCGTTATGGAGATGGCCGAGGTGAATCGATTATCACAGGCGCGTGGACAGTCGGATCTCAGTTCATTTGACACCCGAATTGTCAGGGAGACTGGCATCAATAATCTTCAAAGGGAGGTATGGCAGAAATATGTGAGTTCCCGCAGACGTGATTCAGATGAAATGGTGCTCACGAGATTGAAATTTGCAAAGAATGACTCGCAGGGGAATTTGCAGGCCACGATAGGAGGTATACTGTTGTCATCCAAAGATCCGAGCAAATGGTTGCCGAATGCCTGGATTCAGGCTGTATGTTATCGAGGGGACACATTAGGTGCTAAGTATCAAATTGATGCCCGAGACATTAGGGGGCCTCTTGATGAACAGATCCGAGGGGCGATACGCTTCGTAGCGGCCAATCAGCGTGTGGCAGCGTACAAAGATCCCGCGCGTATTGAACTTCCGCAGTTCAGCATGCATGCAGTCTTTGAGGCCGTAGTAAATGCAGTCGTGCATCGTGACTATTCGGTGCGTGGTTCCCGGATTCGTCTATTTCTTTTTGAAGATCGGCTGGAACTTTATTCACCTGGTGGTCTGAGTAATTCAATGACGGTGGATGATCTGCGTACGAGCCAGTTTACGCGCAATGAATTGCTGGCTTCGCGGCTGGGGCAGTGTCGTGTGGGTGACCTTCCAGGATCTGGTGATCATGAATACTTCATTGAAGGACGTGGGGAGGGAGTTTCAGTGATAGAAGATGAGACCTTTGCTTTTTCGGGACAGCGACCAGTTTTTGAGTTAATCGGCGGACGAGAATTGAGACTTACTTTACCTGCGGCAAAACCACCCGAACCGGAAGGGGTTCTTGCGCGGGTCGTTGTATCCCGAAGTGACAATACCACGCCTCTACAGGGCGTGAAGATATTGATGCTCTATCCGAACAAGACATACCTTGAGGAACAGACTGATGTTGAGGGGATGGCTGAGTTTGTAATGCACTCAAGACTGCCGATGACTGTAATGTGTGCTGCTGAGGGGTATTGGTCTCATGTGGAACACGGTTATCTTCCTGATAGGCAGTTGAATGTTTCTATGCAACCAGCACAGGAGGGGGGATCACACATAATCGCCAATCAGTCAGGGCACCTATCTGGCCTGCAGGCACGACTTCACCCAATTCTAGATAACTATGATCGAATGTACCTCTACGCGGACAGCGTAATGATCAATGAAGGGCAGTCACAACCTGTTCAGTTTGAACTGAACGGGCCCGTTGACCTTAGAGATATCAATGGAACCTGCGTCACTTTATGGTTTCGGGAGATGATCGGGGCTTCCTGCATTTTTGATTACTCTTTTGATAAATGACTTTGACCATCCCATTGCAAATTTCTTCCCAGTCATATTCCTATACAATGGACGGCAACTAGAGTCTGCAATCAGTTAATGGACATGTTTGAATGATATGGGTAGGTAATTAATCATTGCAGTTGTGGATTGGGATTTTAGAAATCCTAATCGCCGTCATCCGTAGGTATCTTTGCAAAATTTTTCCCTCTTCGTTTTCATCTGATGATGTATCGCCTGCGCTGCCTCCGAAATCTCGTCGGCAATTGCGATCAGAGAAATATCTTGGATATCGAAACCTCGCACATTATGAAATGCTTCGTGGATCTTTGCACGTGTCAGTAGCAATGACTCTCTTAATTTTTGTTCGGCGGACAGCGTTCTCTCGTGAGCTTGGTCTAAGGATTTACCGGCCCTTAGCGTTGCCAGCGCTTCACTGCAGTCTAACACTTCCCCCAAGCGTGTTATATCAGGGTTCGAAAATTTTATCACCGGAGCAATTTCGTCCTTGCTAGATCCATAGATCCATGTTAGGAGTTCAGTCAAAAGTTTTTCATTCTCTTCAGGGACAGGGTTTGGTTTCGGCTCATAACTTGCCCAATTCGGGTCAAGTCCAAGAAAATTTCTGTAGCTTTGCCTTGGTAATGCAACATATAGATTAAAGATGCTGAAATCTGGATTCCAGCAATCTTCTATATCAAAAAGTGCCTTTTCTTCCGCCTGTTCCAATACATGGATCGAGTGGACCATCCGTTTTATCGTAGTATTACGATCTCCAATTTGATTGGCTATTTCTGAAAGGGACAGTTTACTGGCCCTCTGCCAGCGCACGGCGAATTGTGCTTTAGCATAAGCACTCCACCGGACTGCACCATTGATATGTTTGAATCCGGTAAATGCATCAGCATCCTCACGATTGCCGACCCGGTATACGGAAATCCTTTCAAATGTGTCTCTGCATTGCTGGGTTATTTCGGGTACATGAATCTTGGTTTTTGCCGCTTGGAAGACTTTGTCGCTCAATCCAGGATTGCTGAGAAGAAGAATCGCAGCAAGCCGGCGATTACCTTCAAGTACGGTAAAGCCGTTTTCCTCCTCAAATACGACAAGGGGTTCAATATCCATATATCCGTTTGCTGCGACTGATTGGAGTAATTCACTGAGGTCTTCCGCTCGGAAGAGATGCGCAATAATGGCTTCATCAGATGTTCCGATATTGGCATCGACTAAACGCGGATTGCGAGGATCAAGATTCAGCCAATCAACCGGAACCTGGGTGGAGATATTTAAGGGTACCTGCTCTGCAAACTTTGCGGGGATATCACGTTTAGACATGGTCGGGGTTAAAGTTTAGAAGTCTAATTTAAGGATTAGACGGGGATCAGTGTAAAAGGAGACTGCCGCCAACAATACATTTGAATCTTCCTTAGCACGCAACCTGGTAGGCCGAAGGCGGATGGAGATATACATTTATTGAACAACGGTACCACAGAGTTGTACGAAGCAACAGTATGGAAATGTTCAAATCGTTGTTTACCGAAGCCCGCTTGAGCGATCCGCGTTAAAAAAACTTGTCAATCCCTGTCATGCGGTTGGGCTATTTGTCGTCCATGATATTCCTTAAGCTAGATGACGATCTTGCTTGTCAGATCAGAGATTATGTGGCTTTCGTGGGGGTCGATGCGTTTATAGGGGGAACTTGATGCATAGCGTTGAACTTTTCTAAATCCGTCACAAAATAGAAGCCAGCAAGGGGCGATAACCTCGTTGAATGGTTAGATTCACTTGCTCCTAAATCCAAATTCAGATCATGAGTGCAAAAGAAAATGCCAAAATGCGGGCCCTTGATCTCGCAATCAAAGAGATTGAGAAACAACATGGCAAAGGGGCCATCATGAGGATGGGGGATGCGCCACCTGTGCAGGTGGAAGCCATCCCCACAGGATCCATTGCATTAGATGCTGCGCTAGGGGTGGGGGGAATTCCCCGTGGACGTATCGTTGAGATCTTTGGCCCGGAATCCTCAGGCAAGACCACACTGGCTACACACTGCCTTGCCGAAGCACAGAAGCTGGGCGGACAATGTGCATTTATCGATGCCGAACACGCGTTTGATCCATCTTATGCAGACCAATTGGGCGTAGATATCGATCAGTTGCTCATATCTCAGCCCGATACCGGCGAACAGGCCCTGAATATCTGCGAAACCCTCGTACGAAGTGCTGCAATTGACCTCATTGTCGTTGACTCCGTGGCAGCTTTGGTGCCAGCCGCAGAAATCCAGGGAGACATGGGAGATAGCCATGTCGGTTTGCAGGCCCGCCTTATGAGTCAAGCCCTGAGAAAGTTGGCAGGTATTATCAACCGTTCCAATGTGGTTGTCATTTTCATCAACCAGCTCCGTGAAAAAATCGGGGTCATGTTCGGGAATCCCGAGACGACACCTGGCGGCAAAGCATTGAAGTTTTACAGTTCGGTGAGACTGGATATTCGCCGGATTGGTGCCATTAAGAATGCCACCGAAGTGATTGGCAACCGGACACGCGTCAAAGTGATCAAGAACAAAGTGGCCCCTCCATTCCGTAATGCAGAATTTGACATTATTTACGGAGAGGGGATTTCCTCTGTAGGGGAGTTGGTTGACTTAGCGGTAAATATTGGTCTCATTACCAAAAGCGGTTCCTGGTATGGTTATGGGGATGCACGGATTGGGCAGGGACGGGATAATGCGAAAAACTGGCTGCGAGAAAATCCTGACGAGCACAACTCCATCAAAATTGCTGTACGGGAAAGTTTGGGGCTCAGTTCTCCCGCAGAGAGTGCGTAGCAGGTATCATTTTCCCACAAAGAACCATCGGTCAGGAGATGGCTGAATGCACCCGTGATTAGGGATGGCAGGTTTGTGGTCAGCCCAATGAATCGGGGTAATTGTGCAATTCAGGCGGCGGGATAATCTCGTTTATCCATCGGGCAGGATTTCGCAATTACGGTGGTTGATCAGTTGTTCAGTGATCAAAAAAATCCTTGATAGCTAAGCAAAAATATGGACTGCGGGTACCTTGGTATCATTACTTTCCCTTGAGCATGAGTGTAATTCAGAGACGTAATCGCTATATTGTCCCCGGTTCCAGTAAAACTTAGACCTACACAGTTCAGTGATTTAACACGAACCAGCGTATGTCAGTACGTTTTAGGTATTGATCCTTTTGGAATCCGCCAAGAGAACGAGATTTGTATCAATGAATGATTTGGGGCAAGTTCCACTTGGAATAGTATTCCGCAATTGGTTCATTCAGAATCAAAGGTCAGGATAGATGGGCAGGAAAACAGCGGTGCGTGCACTCGTAAAGCCGGAGTTGATTCGATGGGTCCGCGAGGATGCAGGACTATCAATTGAAGATGTCGCACGTAAAACGGGGACTAAGGAAACTACAGTTCGGAAATGGGAGGATGGAATTGCGAAGCCGACAATACGCCAACTCCGTCTGTTTAGCAATGCTGCGAAACGTCCTCTGGCGATCTTCTATCTTGACGAACCGCCACGGAAGTTTAGTGCACTCAAGGATTTTCGCCGATTTCCCGGAGGATTTATCTCCGACCCCTCGCCTGAACTTCGACTTGCAATTCGACTTGCGGCTGAGAGGCGGCAAATTGCACTGGAACTCGCAGAAGAACTTCACGAAACACCTGAGAGACTTTCCATTGGCGCCCTGATTGCCGAGCCCGTGGTTGATGTAGCCTGGCGTATCAGGGATTTTCTGGGGATCACTCTCAAAGAACAGGGTAATTGGCGGGGAAGATATGATGCGCTTAATGCATGGCGAGAAGCGATTGAAAAGCATGGAGTATTGGTGTTTCAGGTTCCTGGAGTTGAAATAGAAGAGATGTGCGGATTCTCATTGTCGGAAATCCTGATGCCAGTAATCATGCTGAATGTGAAGGATGCTCCGAATGGCCGGGTGCTCACACTTATCCACGAGTTCTGTCACCTTCTCCTCCGGAAAAGCGAGATTTGTGATTTGCCAAATTCTCAATTTCAATCCGAGAAAAGCCAGATAGAGGCGTTTTGCAATGCAGTTGCGGGAGAAACGTTGATTCCAACAGTGGCCCTCTTACAGTCCCAAATTGTAACTCAACATGACTCAAGGACGAACTGGAATGAAGCGCAGCTAAAACAACTGGCGAAGGATTTTTCGGTTTCCAGAGAAGTGGTACTGCGAAGACTTTTGGATTCCGAAATGATTTCGTACTCAGGCTATAAGAGCCATATCAAGTCGATCCATAGAGAATATCTGCAGAAGCCTAGTACCAGAAAGGGAGGCTTTGCACCCCCTTCTTCCAAGGCGCTTAGTCAACTTGGCCGGGAATTCATCCGGCTAGTCCTGGTGTCCTGTTACCAAGAAAAAATCAGTACCAGTGATGTTGCCGAGTATTTGGGGGTTAAGTTCAAGCATCTGGGAAAGATTGAGCGAGAGGTTATGGGATCCTCTCAGATATTTTGATTTCCCAGATGCATGAAGTACAGTATTGATACATGCGCCCTGCTTGATGGGTGGCAACGCTATTATCCAAAAGATGTCTTTCCAGGGCTTTGGAAAAATCTGGCGGGATTAATCCGAAATGGAGGCCTGTGTGCGTCGGAGGAAGTTAAATTTGAACTGGCCAAAAAAATGATGCCCTCTATGCCTGGGGGAATAAATTTGATGATTTATATGTGCCATTGGATGATTCGATTCAGCGCGTCGTTTCGGAGATTTTGAAAGAACATCCCCGTTTGATTGATACCCGAAAAAATCGTTCAGGTGCAGACCCTTTTGTCATTGCGCTTGCCAGTGTCCATAAATGTGCTGTGGTAACTGGCGAGCACAAAAGTGGCAGTCTTACGCGGCCGAAAATTCCAGATGTCTGTGATGCCATGGGGGTGAAGTCATTGAGTTTTTTGGAGTTGATTAGATCGGAGGGATGGGTCTTCTCTTCCTGAGCAATGAAGATGAGATTTATAATTCATGGGAGAGCATTCAGGAATTTCCCTGAACCATACATGCCGCACCAGTCTAGTTGACAGGCCCCCATGGCGGTAACGGTATCACTCCTGTGCCTGCGGTTACGTAGTATAGATCACCACCTGCCGATTCGAGGCTCCTGTGCCTAGACACTTCTGGATTGCCCATCTAATCCGGCCCAAATCCCCCGCATCAGCTCCCCCCAGAAGATGTTAAAGATTTCCCGAATCTGAACCTTTCCATTAAAAGATAAGTTTATATAAATAAGTCTTTATGATGGAGTCTCATGAACGTTTGTCAGAGATTACTGATTGGTGGTTTGAAAGCTGCGGGCGAGCCAACCCGGTTGCGTATCCTCGTGTTGTTGCGCTATGGCGACCTTGCCGTTGGGGAGCTGGTGCGCATTCTCAATCAAAGTCAACCCCGACTCTCGCATCATCTAAAAATACTGACCCAAGCGGGTCTAGTTGAACGGCTGCCTGAAGGGGCATGGGTATTTTACCGAATCCAGTATAGAGGGTGGGCCGGCAGGCTGTTGAAGGGGATCTTCTCAAAATTAGAGATCAACAGCGACCCGTTCACGACGGATTTTAATTTTCTGCAGCGTGTACGTACTGATCGTGCACAATCGGCTTCCTCCTATTTTTCGGAGATTGCCGAAGATTGGGATCGGCTACGGGCATTGCATTACCCTGATGTAGCCATTGAGCGTGCGATTCTTGAACAGGTTGAACGTCATCAGTTTGAGCGGATCATAGATCTTGGAACCGGTACGGGGCGGATGCTGATCCTGCTTGCACCGTATACGGAGGAGGCCGAGGGACTTGATCTATCCCATCATATGCTGACGGTAGCCCGGGCAAATCTCAATCGTTCCGGTATCGGGAACGCAAGAGTACGGCAGGGAGATGTAACGAACACCCCTTTCGAGAGTGACAGTGCGGATTTGGTGATCATACATCAGGTGCTGCATTATCTCGAAAAACCCGGGGACGTAATCACAGAGGCAGCACGGATTCTTAAACCGGGCGGGCAGTTGATTGTCGTGGATTTTGCGCCCCATGAACTTGAGTTCCTGCGTGAATCCCAAGGACATTACCGGCTGGGCATTCAGGAAGATGATATGATGCAGTGGATGGAGAATGCCGGGTTTTCCATGCAGCCGCCTAAAAGGTTTGAACCGCCGGTGACGCTGGAGAAAGGTATCAGTGTGCTCATCTGGAAGGCGGCATGGCGCGTCTGTCATCCGGCAGATTCCAGTATAAGCAGACTCTCTGTTGCGGAGAAGCAGTCCAAGCCTTCTCCCAATGTCTCTTTTGAATTTTTTCCTCCAAAATCCGATAGCATGGAGGCAAAGTTGTGGGAATCGGTTGCAAGGCTGACCCCGATGGCACCACGCTTTGTATCGGTGACCTATGGGGCCGGCGGCTCTACGCGTAACCGAACACAGCGGATTGTGACCAAAATTGCACAGGATACCCCATTATTGCCGGCTGCGCATCTCACCTGTGTGAACGCAACGAAGGAGGAAGTACTGGAGGTTGCTACCGACCTATGGAAAGCAGGCATACGACATATTGTGGCACTTCGTGGGGATCCGCCCGAAGGTATCAGTGCAAAATTTGAACAGTATCCAGGTGGTTTCCGTGATAGTATTGAACTCATTGAGGGGATTCGGAACTACGACGTTGAGCCTGGAGCAAGATTTGAAATCAGCGTTTCCTGTTACCCGGAGCAGCATCCCCACAGTCGGGGATGGGATCGGGACATTGCATTCCTGCGAGCGAAGCAGGATGCCGGTGCGGACCGTGCAATCACCCAATTTTTCTTCGAGCCGGAGATCTATTTCAGTTTTCTTGATCGTGCACGCGCAGGGGGCGTAACAATGCCGATTGTGCCCGGGATCATGCTGCAACCGAATTTTAAGGGAATGAAGCGTATGGCGGACCTTTGTCAGGTCAGGTTGCCGGACTGGTTACATGAGGTGTATCAGGGAACCGATGAAGATACGGTGACCTGTGAGTTCATCACGGCGAACGTCGCAGCTGAACTTTGTCATAAGTTATCGGATCAGGGGGTGAATGACTTTCATTTCTATACGCTCAATCGGGCAAGTCTGGCGTTGTCTACCTGTCGCTTGCTTGGATTGAAGCCGCAGGCGGTCGTGTAATCAGATCATGGAGGGTTCTTGTACATATCTGGGGGCAACATATTCGTGCGCGGCATCTGCCGCTGAATGCGGTCCGGTGCGTTTCATATACGCTCAAAAGATATCAGCGTGGATTCCCCCGCAATCCCTGCGTAATTTCGAATACATGTATTGGGGGCTTTATGGTGGCTTGCTTGTGGTTGGATACAACCCTTGTGGGCAGGTTTATCAACAAAACATGGACGAGGCTGGATAATGGAGCGCCAACATCGCATTGAGCAACTCTATTCAGTCGCCAGAGAGCGCGTCCTGCTTCTGGACGGCTCGTGGGGAGTCATGTTTCAGCGGATGGGACTTGAAGAAGATGACTATCGCGGTTCACGGTTCTCCAGGGAGGGGTATCCAGTGGACATGAAAGGCAATAATGATATTCTGTGCTTAACAAGGCCGGAACGAGTGACAGAGTTACATGACGCTTATTTTGAGGCCGGGGCGGATATTTCGGAGACAAATACATTCTCTGCAACAACGATAGTACAGGCGGACTATGAGTTGGATCATCAATCTGTAATTGATATCAATTATCAAGGGGCTAAACTTGCTTGTGCATCAGCAGATCAGTGGACAAAAAAAGAACCGCACAAACCACGTTTTGCCGCGGGATCTATCGGGCCGCTGAATAAGATGCTCTCTATGAGTTCAGATGTAAATGATCCAGGTGCACGGGAAGTGACGTTTGATGCGGTTTATCAAGCCTATCGTGAACAGATCAAGGCCCTGAATCAAGGTGGAGTTCACCTCTACTTGATTGAGACGATTACCGATACATTGAACTGTAAAGCAGCAATCAAGGCAATCATAGATCTGGAAGCCGAAGGCCTCGAAAAACTTCCAATTTGGATATCTGGAACCATTACAGACAGGTCAGGGCGTACCCTGTCGGGGCAAACCGCAGAAGCGTTCTGGTATTCGGTACGTCATGCCAAACCCTTTGCAGTAGGATTTAATTGTGCGCTGGGTGCCGATCTGATGCGTCCGCATATTGCTGCCATTTCCCGGGTTGCAGATACACTGATAGGTGCCTATCCCAATGCCGGATTGCCGAATGAGATGGGTGAATATGATCAGTCCCCACAGGAACTCGCAGATCAGGTTGGGCAATGGGCACGGGATGGAATTGTAAATTTTCTGGGAGGATGCTGTGGCACTACGCCAGATCATATCCGCGCAATTGCGCACGCAATTGCGGGATCACCGCCTAGAAGTCCAGTTCCGAGTAGGACTACATTGAGGCTTGCAGGTCTGGAACCCTTTGAATTGGCCAGTTAAATTAAGGATTGATATGGCAAATAGGGTAACCAGTTATGATCGCTATCTCAGGTGTCTCTGGACTTGTAAAGATCGGGGCAGAGAATGAGTACTGCTGCCCAGACATTTATAAACGTTGGTGAACGGACCAATGTAACAGGCTCGGCGAAGTTTCGGAGACTGATCAAGAATGGGGAGTATGCCACCGCCGTAGATATTGCCCGTCAGCAGGTTGAGAATGGTGCACAGATCATTGATGTGAACATGGATGAGGGAATGTTGGATGGGAGCAAGGCCATGCAAACCTTTCTTAATCTGATTGCTGCCGAGCCTGATATTGCCCGGGTGCCTGTCATGATTGACAGTTCAAAATGGGAAGTGATTGAGGCAGGGCTCAAATGTGTGCAGGGAAAAGCCATCGTTAATTCGATTTCTCTGAAAGAGGGAGAGGAGCAATTTTGTCAACAGGCACGCATCTGCCTGTCTTATGGTACAGCCGTTATCGTGATGGCGTTTGATGAGGCAGGACAGGCAGATACTGCCCCGCGTAAGATTGAGATATGTCAGCGAGCCTTCAAAATTCTGACCGAAGAAATTGGCTTCCCCGCCGAAGACATCATTTTTGATCCGAATATTTTTGCCGTTGCAACGGGAATTCGAGAGCATAATAATTACGCGGTTGATTTTATTGAAGCGGCAAGAGTCATCCGCAAGACATGCCCCGGCTGTCATATATCGGGAGGTCTCTCAAATGTGTCGTTCAGTTTTCGGGGTAATGAAACGGTTCGTAGGGCAATGCATTCGGTCTTTCTGTATCATGCAATCCCCGCGGGGATGGATATGGGAATTGTGAATGCCGGTCAACTTGATATCTATGACGAGATTGAGTTAAAACTGCGCGAACTGGTGGAGGATGTAATTCTGAACCGGAATGAGAATGCAACGGAGGCATTGGTTGATTATGCGGAGCAGTTCCGGGGACAAAAAGGAAAATCCATAAAGAAAGATCTTTCCTGGCGTACCCTTCCTGTTGGAAAACGACTTGAGTATGCACTTGTAAACGGCATCACTGAATTTATTGTTGAGGATACTGAGGAGGCGCGAGCCGCCGCAGATCGCCCGTTACATGTGATTGAAGGGCCGCTCATGGATGGAATGAATGTTGTCGGGGATCTGTTTGGCTCGGGAAAAATGTTTCTGCCTCAGGTTGTGAAGTCCGCCCGTGTCATGAAAGCGGCGGTGGCTTATCTGGACCCGTTCATGCAGGCCGAAAAAGAAGAACTAGGTACGGTCGATGTTTCCAATGGAAAGGTGCTTATGGCGACTGTTAAGGGAGATGTGCATGATATTGGTAAAAATATCGTCGGTGTCGTACTCGCATGCAATGGCTATGAGATCGTTGACCTAGGGGTTATGGTTCCCTGTGAGGCGATCCTCACAGAAGCCAGAAAAAAGAATGCGGATATTATTGGTCTCTCCGGGCTGATCACGCCAAGTTTGGATGAGATGGTCTATGTTGCACGCGAAATGCAACGCCTGGGCATGAAACAGCCCTTGCTTATTGGGGGAGCGACGACATCCCCTGCGCATACGGCCGTAAAGATTGATCCGGTCCGCAGTAATGGGCCGGCGATCCATGTGCGTGATGCGAGTCGGGCAATTGGAGTAGTTTCCTCTCTGCTCTCGGAGGAGGAGCGTCCATTATTTGTGGATACCATAAAGTCCAGGTATCAGCGGATGCGTGACCGCCGATCCGGCGGCCCGTCAAGGCCCCGCCATTCCATTGAAATGGCCCGGCAACACGCGTACAAGTTAACTGCGCCTGTACCACAGGCCCCAAGCTTTACCGGTACAAAAGTATTTGAGGATATAGATCTTGAAAAACTCGCAGAATACATTGACTGGACCCCTTATTTCATTACATGGAATCTGGCCGGGCGCTACCCCAAAATCCTGGAAGATGAAGTGATTGGCAAAGCGGCGCAAGATTTGTGGAATGATACCCAGGCAATGATGGAGAAAATTCTTGATCAGAATTGGTTCACCCCCAGAGCGGTTATTGGATTTTGGGGTGCTTCACGGAATGGAGACGATATCCGGCTTGATACCGGGGATACCTTCTTTACCCTGCGTCAGCAGGTGGTTAAAAATAATCAGCGGGCCAATTTTGCGCTGGCTGATTTTGTGGCGGAGGCAGAAGATCATATCGGCGCGTTTGCGGTCACCTCGGGGGCTGAGGCAGAGCGAATTGCGGAAGTGTTTGAGGCGGAAGCCGATGATTATTCCGCAATCATGGTCAAATCCCTTGCGGACCGGTTCGCAGAGGCGATGGCCGAGTATATGCATGAGCGTGTACGTAAAGAATTGTGGGGATATGCCTCGGATGAGAATTTTGATAATGAGTTATTGATCAAAGAGGCCTATACCGGTATCCGTCCTGCGCCCGGCTACCCCTGTCAGCCGGATCATACGGAGAAGAAGACCATCTTCCGCCTTCTTGAAGCAAGTCGAATCGGGATGACGCTGACATCCAGTTATGCGATGCGGCCAGCGGCCTCGGTATCTGGACTGTATTTGGCACATCCAGAGAGTGCCTACTTTGTGGTTGGCCGGATTGATCGTGATCAGGTGAAGGATTATGCGAAGCGGAAGGAGATGGAGCTCCGAATTGCTGAACGCTGGCTGGGTCCCATACTCAATTACGATCCAGAGGTCACGGAAAATGTACGAGATTAGGACTAGTCGACGTAGGGTAACATCTATCGTTCATGAAAAAAGGCATGGTGTTCCAGGTATGGTGCAAATTCCGTGCACCCGTCACACTCGGCCTGTATCCATGGATTTGATCTCCCCAAATATTTGCGATTTGCAGGTAACCCTTAATCCATCGCCGAGTACACGGGCCATTCCAGCAGAAACCAACCAAGCCCCCAACTCATCATACCCATGACCTTTATTGTAATGGATTCTTGCATTCGATGCAAACACATGGATTGTGTGGAAGTGTGTCCGGTCGATTGTTTTTATGAGGGCGAAAATATGCTCGTTATTCATCCAGATGAATGCATTGATTGTGCCGCCTGCGAACCTGAATGCCCAGTGGAGGCGATCAAACCGGAAATTGAGGATGAACCGGATTCAAAATGGTTGAAGATCAATGCAAAGTATTCCAGGGTCTGGCCGAATGTCACCCGCATGAAAGAGCCTGCGCCAGACCACAAAGAGTTTGCACTTAAGACGGATAAGTTTGAGGAGTATTTCAGCCCCAATCCCGGCGCAGGGGATTGAGCCGTTTTAGATCACAAAATCCGGACTGTATGCCCAATAATGGAACGGCATCGCACATGTGGGGATCTGTAAGCATGCCCGCTGACCTTTTCCAGATCAGGCAGGCCGATTCCGTTCCTGAATTCCGATGAGTCTGTGGTTGGAATCTTCATAGATCCAAAGAATCCCCACGAAGTGATGTTTCAGATTCTCTCGTTCCGAATGAAAACGTTTTCGCTCGAAGCCAGAGCGCATATCCAGTATCTGCTAACAGCGATTCGTTTAGTGCTTCGCAATAGGGACATGGTGGAAATTGGTTTGCAGAGACAGACGGATCCCCAGAGGTTATCAAACTTCTTTATCGGACGGAAAAACGATCATTTCAGCAGTGTCATCATCTTCACGGCCCGGTGCTCCTCCGTTTGGAGGATATAGAGATAGGTGTCACTGGCAAGCCCCATCCCGCTGAACAACACATTATGTCGCCCGGCCGGCTGTACACCATCCAGAAGCGTCCGCACTTTCTGCCCCAACAGGTCATACACCGTGAGTGTGACATGTTGTGTCTTCGTAATCGAAAACTCAATGGCCGTGGACGGATTGAAGGGGTTCGGATAATTCTGCTCCAGCGAGAAGTCGGTTGGAATCGCAGCCTCCAATGATTCAATGGAGGTCCGTTCGCCTGCATCGGTGATCGTGAT
>JAJECV010000074.1 GCA_022821875.1 Rhodothermales bacterium | reverse complement strand
AAGGGACAAAAACCCGGCAAACAGACGTCGTTGTTGCTCGTTCAGCGTCCCGTAAAACTGATCGGTTGCAAGTTGGAGTTGGTCATCCCACGTTAAGAGCGGAGAGCGAGCATTGCGTTCCTGCCGTCGCCGTCTGGCCGCATTTTTAGAACAATACAGATAATGGTCTCCCATTTTGGTTCGGGACACACGCCCGGTCTGGTGTAATAGAGTCAGGCAAGGCGCGACTTCCACCTGCGTGCTTGCTTTGAGATCCCGCGCAAACCGGCCAGCACTTGCCGCTTCGATCAAGGCCACCAGCGTATCCTTTAAGGTGCCGTGAAGCGAAAAATGAATGCCATGATGGGACCAGAGTCCGTCCGTATCATACTTTGCACATTCGTCGAGTGTGTAGAAGCTCCCCCGGTGAGAGTAACTGGACCGGCAACCAGCCGAGCCTAGTTTACGGTACAGCGTACGGTCACTCATTGGATCAACCGCCGCACGGATCTGGTCAAACGTGACCACGGTTTGTTTCTGGATTAGGTGGATGATGGTTTGGGTTGTAGAAGTAGATTGAGCCATGAGAAATCAGATTTGTCAAAAATTAAAGATACAATTATATAAAAGACAATCCAAATCAGAGCATCAAACGGTAGTATAGGGAGGAGAATATAGAAATTAATGTTACGATATGGACATTGAATCGTACGAAAATCCGTTGAATTCCTCATAAGAGGCCAAAAACAGTAGCGACAACTAAAGAATGTCTAAGGGTATGTTAATTTTTCGCCAGCCCAAAGCCCACTCATCACGCAAGGGAACGCATGTATACCAGACTGAACTTTACACTTTCTCCACAATCTATTATCTTGACCTGTTCAACAACTTAGTGTAAGATGTATTTACCTGAAAACTGGCTTGCTTTTATCCTCGCCGTCCTTCTCCCGATGATAGTCGGATCCCTCTGGTATGGGCCGCTCTTTGGCAGGATATGGATGCAGATGATGGATCTGACCGAGGAGAAAATCAAAGAGAACCTGAACCCCGCCAAATCCTATGGAGGCTCTCTGGTGGGATCAATACTGACCGTCTATGTTTTGTCGCTCCTGATCTCCTATATGGATATGGGCACCCTGGGAGGAGGACTGACCATTGGCTTTGCAGCCTGGGTGGGATTTGTGCTGCCCATGGGCTGGCAAAGTGTTGCATGGGAAGATAAAGGCATGGGGGTTTTTGTACTGAATCAGGCGTATAACCTCATTGTTTTCCTGCTCATGGCCGGCCTGATTGGGGTCTGGCGATAAATGTCCACATGGGAATCAGCGTAGCGGATCGTGCTGCCGAACTGCGTGCCCGTCTTCATCGGCACGCACACCGGTACTATGTACTTGCACAGCCCACCATCTCAGATGCAGAGTATGATCAGCTCCTTGCAGAGTTGACCGCACTTGAAAACAAGTACCCCGAACTGGCCACACCGGATTCTCCGACCCGGCGGGTTGGGAGTGATCTGGATTCGGATTTCTCAAAGACACGCCACCAACGCCCTGTCCTCAGTCTGGCGAACGCGTTCAGCACAGAGGATTTATTAACATGGGAAACACGGAACCGCAAGTTGATACCAGATGTAGAGTTCACCTATGTGGTAGAACCCAAATTTGACGGGTTAACCCTGGTGCTGCGTTATGAGAAAGGGATTCTTGTGCAGGCAGCAACACGAGGCAACGGCGAGGTTGGAGATCTGGTCACCGCGAATGCACGCACAATCCGGTCAGTGCCACTGCGGATCCCTGTCGATAATGGGCCGGTACCTCCAGATGTCCTCGTGGTACGCTGTGAAGTGCTCTTTACAAAGGATGCATTTGCAAAACTGAATCAGCAGCGTATTGAAGAGGGAGAACCCGCATACGTGAATGCACGCAATACGGCCTCCGGCTCCCTCAAACAAAAGGATCCGCAACTCACGGCAAAAAGAAACCTGTCCGCGTATGCCTACGATGTGATGTTCCCGGATGAATTTGTGCCGGAAGATCATTTTGAACGCCTGGAGTGGCTGCGCCGCGCAGGATTCCATGTGCAGCCTGATGTGCGACAATTTTCGACTCTGGAAGAGGTCGCTGCGCGGGTTAAGTGGTGGAAAGATGTGCGTGACACACTTCCATTTGAGATTGACGGGGTCGTCATTAAAGTCTCCGATAGCAGACAGGTCAGGCAGCTCGGTGTGGCAGGGAAAGATCCACGCGGAGCAATCGCATTCAAATTTCCCTCCGAGGAAGCGACGACCATCCTTGAGTCGGTAACGCCACAGATCGGAAGGACAGGACGGATTACGCCGACGGCGAACCTCAAACCCGTGTTTGTGGGAGGGGTTACCGTTTCCAATGCCACCCTCCATAACTACGATCAGGTGCAGCAACTGGATCTGCGCATTGGAGATACGATCAGAATTAAGCGGTCCGGAGATGTGATCCCCTACATCGTTGGTCCACTGAAAGAAGCCCGCACCGACAGTGAAACCTCCATACTGCCGCCTGATCATTGTCCGGCCTGCAGGGATGCGCTCATACGAAAGCGGGATGGTGTGGATCTGTTCTGCCCAAATCCACACTGTTCAGAAAGGATCCTTCGCAAGGTGATATTTTTTGCTTCCAGAGACGGGCTGGATATTGAAGGGCTGGGGCCGAACACCATTCAGGCGCTGATTGAAGCGGGCCTGGTTCGTGATGAAGCCGATCTCTATCTCCTCAAGGAGAAAGATCTATTACCTCTGGAAGGCTTTGCCGAGCGAAAGACCTCTGAGCTGATTGCGTCCATTGACCGCAGTCGTGGTCGCGGCCCCGAAAAATTACTGGTTGCACTGGGAGTTAACGGAATTGGAGTCGTATCTGCGCGGCTGCTGCTTGGACGGTTCTCAATAGAGCAGTTAATGGCAATCGCCGAAAAGGTGAATACCATTGAAGAGGAAGTGCCGGCTAAACTGGCTCAAAACAGGAAAGAGTTCTCCCATGTACTCCTGCAGAAGATCCATCTCAAGGACCCGGTTGAGGCCTCTCTGGAGCAGCTGGGCGCAGAGGATGAGGGAGTGGCCGCATCTCTGACGGAACTGCTCACGCTGCTTCAGCCCCTTCTGGCACTGGACGGGATTGGCCCGACGATGGTACAGGAGATTCTTGATTGGTTCAAAGAAGCTGAAAATCGGGATTTGATTGCCGGTCTGCAGGCCGCAGGCGTGTCGTTTGAATCCCGGGAGCAGACTCCATCATCTCAGGTACTGGAGGGGAAAACGTTTGTCATCACCGGCAGTTTGGAAGGGATGACACGGTCCAAGGCACGCGCCTGGATTGAGTCAAACGGCGGAAAGGTGACCGGCAGCGTGAGCAGGAAGACGGACTATCTTTTGGCCGGAGAAAATGCGGGCAGTAAATTAAAGAAAGCCGCGGCACTGGAGGTCACCGTACTGGGACTCAGTGAGTTGAAGGATATCTTAAACGAGACAGACAGGACAGATCATGCAGAATAAGCAAAACAGAAAGATTTTTCTTTTGGATGCGATGGCGCTTGCATACCGGGCCCATTTTTCATTCATCAGTCGTCCACGGATTAATTCGCGGGGAGAAAATACCAGTGCACTGTACGGGTTCAGTACAACTCTGATTAACCTGATTGAAGAGGTGGGACTGGAATACGCGGCCATCATCTTTGACGGGCCGGGAAAAACCTTCCGGAATGACCTTTATTCCGAGTACAAAGCCAACCGGGATGCGCCGCCGGATGCGCTGATCGAGAACCTGCCCCGAATCAAAGAATTGGCCCAGGCACTCGCGATCCCGGTCATACAGGCGGACCGGTACGAGGCGGATGATGTGATCGGCACGCTGGCACGGCGGGCCGAGGCTTCCGGCGCACATGCCATCATCGTATCCCCGGACAAAGATTTTCAGCAGTTGCTTTCGCCCCACATAGAGATGATGCGCCCCCGCAGAGGGGCGGGATTTGAGCGTCTCACCGAGGATAAATTTCGGGAAAAATATCAGATCCATCCGCAAAATTTTATTGACATGCTGGCGCTTATGGGAGACAGCAGCGACAATGTGCCCGGTGCACGGGGGATTGGTGAAAAGGGAGCCGCAAAACTGGTGCAGCAGGATCAGACTATTGAAAATATTCTGGAGAAGGCATCCACCTACACCAGTAAGCGATGGCGGACCGCACTGACCGAGAACCCGGACATGGTGCGGTTGAGCAAGGATCTGGTTACGATACGAACAGATGTGGAGGTGGAACTGGATTGGGAAACCTGTCGTCCGCGGAGTCCTAGAGACACGGAGCCGCTGGCATTTTTCCGCCGCTACGAATTCAATACACTGATTCGCCGCCTCTCTACAGGGATGGAGCTTTTTCAGACCGAGGAGACCAGCCCTGAAAGCGCCTTGAAGCGCTATCAGCCGGATCAAGCCAACTATCGTATCATCACAACCGTGGAGGAATTGAAAACATTTGAACAGTCGCTGAAAGAGATCCGGCGTATTGGAGTCGCAAGCCTGATGACGGCCGGCTCTCCCGTTCGTGCAGACTGGTGGGGGCTGGCGGTTTCGTGGGCCCCGGGCAGCGCGGTATATCTTCCGCTTCCACTTCCAGACGGGACTTCCATATTGGAAGTGATCCAGATTCTTGCACCAGTTTTTTCCAACGGAAAAGTAGAAAAAACCGGCCATGACCTGAAGCCGTTGATCGTGCGTCTCCGACGGCTTGGAGTTCCGGTTCGGGGAAAGTTCTTTGACACCCAGATTGCGCACTATTTACTCTCTCCGGATCAGAATCACCGGTTCGGGACGGTGACGAAGCAGCAGTTGAATTATGAGCCTCGGGCGATGGAGGATATCATCGGGACCGGGCGCCTGCAAAAGGAGCCGCGAAGTATCCCCCCTGATGAGTTTCGCATCCTTGCCTGTGAGCGTGCAGCATGTGCGCTTGCCATGCAGGAAAAATTGAGCAAAAAACTTCAGGAGAATGACCTTCTTCAGGTCGCAGACGACATTGAGTTTCCACTGGTGTATGTGCTGGCCGATATGGAGGCGGCAGGTGTAAAACTGGATCCGTCCATCCTGGATGCGCTGGGGCCTAGAATTCAGGAAGATCTGGACCGGACTGCCAGTGAGATTTACACTGAAGCCGGCGAGTCCTTCAATATTGCCTCGTCCAAACAGGTCGGGGAGATTCTGTTTGAGAAACTGGGGTATCCGGTAAAGCGCAGAACACCGTCCGGCAAGCCGTCCACACGGGAGGAGGTTCTTCTGGACCTTGCGACCGAACATAAGGTGGCGGCACTTATCATGGACTGGCGGAAAGCGGCCAAACTCAAAGGGACCTATGTAGACAATCTGGTCCGTATGGTCAGGCCGATGACGCGGCGTGTGCACACGGTGTTCAATCAGACCTCCGCCGCCACCGGCCGACTTTCTTCATCTGATCCAGCACTGCAAAATATCCCCGTCCGTGATGCTACCGGACGCGAACTTCGCAGTGCATTTGTGGCTCCGAAAGGCTGGTACATTCTATCCGCAGACTATTCACAGATTGAACTTCGGATCCTCGCCCATATGAGTGCAGATCCAGGATTACAGGAATTTTTTGCAACCGGCCGGGATCCGCATACCGAAACCGCTGCACTGATCTATAACGTGGATGCCGCGGATATTACACGAGAGCAGCGAAACCGCGCAAAGGCGGTGAATTACGGAATCCCGTACGGCCTTTCACCTTCCGGCCTGGCGCGTGGACTGCGGTGTACCCACAAAGAGGCGCAGCAGCTGATGAAAGCGCATCAGGAGTCCTTTCCCGGGATCTGGCGGTTTATTCAGCAGCAGGTGGATCAGGCCAGGGAATGCGGCTTTGCGACTACGCTCATGGGGCGTCGCCGTTATTTACCGGATCTGAAATCCCGCAATGGTGCGGCGCGTTCGGCGGCCGAGCGGATTGCCGTCAATATGCCCATCCAGGGGACCCAGGCAGATATGATCAAGTTGGCCGCCATTGCGATTGACCAGGGGCTGCAACATGCCGGTATGCGGTCACGGGCAATTCTGCAGGTCCATGACGAACTGGTCTTTGAAGTGCCGAAGTATGAGTTAGCCGAGGCGGAAGATCTTGTTCTGAACTGTATGATCCAGGCCATGGAACTCAATGTTCCGATTGAGGTCAATATCGGGAAGGGGACAAACTGGCTCCAGGCACATTAAGGCGCTCTGAAATAATCAGTCAGCAACTCTCTCCTCTGTCACGCGAGTTCCGTGATGTGTGCACTTACGGGCGGGGGCGTTTCACGGTTCAGCATCCCCATCTCCCTAAGAAATCTTGACGGTTCTTTTGAGTAGCCCCTGTACTGATCTGATCGGGATAGAACCAGTTGATTTTTTGCCCGCGTAATGGCAACAAAACATGCACGGCGTTCTTCCTCAAGTGCAGAGCCTCTGTTATTCTGCTGGATGCTTTGCCAGGAAGAAAAAATTCCCTCTGCCATCCCCATGAGATAAACTGTATCAAACTCAAGTCCCTTGGCACCATGGATTGTCGCCAAAGACACGGATTCAGATTGTGGAGCGGGGTTTTTAGAACG
Source organism: Rhodothermales bacterium (assembly GCA_022821875.1). GTDB lineage: Bacteria > Bacteroidota > Rhodothermia > Rhodothermales > Bin80 > Bin80. Next base: position 54,337 of record JAJECV010000074.1, on the reverse strand, counting down.
AAGATCGAGTTCCTGTAAAAATTGATCAAGGGTTGGTAATTCAAGCTGCACATTAACATTATTGCTGAGCTCTCTCCATGCACTCAGATCATCCTGTAAGCCGGAGTCAGCGTTTTCATCACCGAACAATTTAACCAACGTATCAATCGCTGCACTCAGTTTTTGGGATCCGTCGGTAATACTCAGGATTAGTTTGACGGCTTTTGCTATATGCGGAGGCAAATCAGTCCTCCGTGCGGCCTGCGCCCAGATGGAAAGATAGGAGATGCCTGTCGCGTCCGCACGCGAAATAATGTCCTCCGGAGCAATTGGTACTGGAGCGATCGCATCAAAAGTATTGGCCAGCGTAGACAGGTTATGGCGATCCAGAGGACGGTTAATCTGTCTAAGGCAGGCAATCATCCACCTCATGTTCGGGGACACAAAATCATCCCTTCGCATCAGCATTGCGGAACGAACTCCTTTCGCTTCAAGGCGATCGTGCATAGATTCTAACATGGAGCGGCTCCGGGCCAGTACCGCGGTGCGGCTGCGGCCCTCATCCCCCATAGCAATAATTCCGTTCGTGATGCCAGCCACTTCCTCCTGATCTGTCGGAAACACGCGGCATTGAATGGACTCAACCTCTGTAGCCTGCCGGACCGATATAGATGGCTGTTTGTTTTCCAAACGCTGGGCGTTATACACCACAAGGCGGTTTGCCGCCTCAACGATTTGTGGTGCACAGCGGAAATTTGTAGGGAATTGAATCAAATCACAGCCAAAGTCCGAGACCAGTGCAGAAATTCTATGAACATTGGCACCGTTCCACTCATAGATCGTCTGATCGTCATCGGCCACCGCAAATACTTCCCGGAAGTCATTGCCTGCCATGCATCTGAGAAGCTTGTACTGGGCATCGTTCGTGTCCTGAAATTCGTCAATGAGCCAATATCGATAGACTGTCTGATAGTACCGGGCCAGCGCGGGGTGTTTGAGTAGTTTGTGGGCTTCTAAAATCAGAGAATGGAAATCCAAGGCATTTGCGCGGCGCAACTCCTCTTCGTACAGACGATAGGCGGCGGCAGGAAATTGAGAATTTTCGATAGACGAACCCGCGGATGCTTTGAGATGCGATACCGCTTCTTCCGGGCGAATGAGTTGCGATTTCAGTCGATCAATCAAGGGCAGGAACTGCCATGGTTCATGTTCATGCAGGCTGGAGTCACGACGAATGGCATTGCGGAGCAGTGCCTGCCGGTCTTCTTTCCGTGAATAGATTCTAAAGCCTGGTTTTAATCCGATATGCGCACCATGCTGTCGCAGGACACTCGAACAGAAACTGTGAAAGGTGAAGATGTCCGCACGGTCTTCCAGTTCGGGCACAAACGAACGCACGCGGTCTTTCATCTCATCTGCCGCCTTATTGGTAAAGGTGAGTGCCAAAACACGAAATCTCTGATCCCGTGACTCATCCAGCAGGCGTGCGATCCGGCAGGTCAGTACCTGGGTTTTCCCGGATCTTGGCCCGGCAAGCACCAGCAACGCCCCTTTATCCCAGTTGACAGCCTGGCGCTGAATTGGTGTCAGTTGACTTAAAGATGTTCCAAGATTGGAATCCACGGTTTTTGTACAGATTTTTACGTGCGACTTGAAGTGCCCTTAATTGCCCTCTCCGATGCTGAAACCATCGCGGAGATGGTCGGCAGGCATTACTGTACAGATGGTCTTCACTTTCTGTAATCTGGATGAGAGTTCATGCCCCCTCTAAAATTTCAGCATTGCAGGTTCCGACGCTGATGCCGCTAAGCGTTCAGGAAAAGTCGGGTAAGGACCGGTGCATGGTCAGATGGACGCTCTAGATCACGTTCCTCGACATCAACCCAGGAATTCCTGCTGAGTTTGGAGAGTTTGGGGGTTGCAAGAATATGGTCAATCCGCACCCCGTCATTCCACTCAAATCCTCGTGTACGAAAATCCCACCATGTGTAGACACCAGGACCTTTGGCGTGTTTGCGCAGCAGATCCGATAACGCAAACTGATTCATAAAGGTATCCAGCTTTTTGCGGGCCGCCGGATCGCACAGAACCGAATCCCGCCAACTGTCCGGATGTGCCACATCCAGATCATCAAAGGCAATATTAAAATCTCCTGTCAGGATGAATTCTTTATGCTTCTCCCGCTCTGCATTCAGGAACTTACGCAGTCTGTCAAGCCAGCGAAGTTTGTAGGCATGCTTCGGCATCCCGATGCGCCTTCCGTTGGGTACATAAATGTTCACGATCCGCAGGTTATGGACACTGCCTGCGATCACCCGCGCTTCGTTATCCAGCCCCGTCCGAATTTCATCCACCATGCCCCTGGCAAGAATGGCTACGCCATTATAGGAGGGCTGGCCGTGGATGAATGCCTGATAGCCGGCTTCCTCAATTTCCGAATAGGGGAAGGTTTCCTGTGTGGCCTTGATTTCCTGCAGACAGACAACATCCGGGTTGTGTCGTTCCAGGAAATCAAGAATCCTGACGAGTCGGGCACGTGCAGAGTTCACGTTCCATGTGACGATTTTAACGGGATGAGACATACGTTCTTGGTCTACGGTTCGGCACTAAGATAACGGTAAATATCGACAGAATCATCTCCGCGTGTCTAGACACCGCAAGGAGAGCTCTTTCAATGTTCCTGAGATTTTTTTCGGTGACCGTTAAAATGGTTCAGAAAATAACCTGTCATGTGCCGAAACAGCAAATATGGTGACCGTACGCAAAAATGAGATCTGTAATGATGAATCATCACCAGCGAACATTAGGGCGGGAGAATCCACCTGGGTCAGACACCGATCTAACCGGCAGGCTCACGGCGAAGTAAGTGATCCAGACGGTGATGCAACATCATGAGCGCCGGCACCAGCATCATCAGGATAACGGTGGCAAACAGTACACCCACCCCAAGGCTTACGGCCATTGGAATGAGAAACTGTGCCTGTGTGCTCCGCTCAAGGATCAGAGGGAGAACTCCCAGAAAGGTGGTGACCGAAGTGAGCAGGATTGGACGAAAACGTGCCTTCCCGCCTTCCCGGATCGCCTCTTCCATGGGTACCCCTTCCCGCCTTCTTTCATTGATAAAATGAATCAGCACCAGCGAATCATTAATCACAATCCCGCTCAATGCCGTGATCCCAAACAAACTGAGCATACTCAGATTCAGCCCCATAACGATATGCCCGATCAGAGCCCCGACAAACCCGAAAGGAATGATGGCCAAAATGATGAACGGCTGAACATAGGATCGAAAAGGGATGGCTAACAGCGCGTACATCACAAATAAGGCGATAATAAATCCTCTCGTCAGTGCATCCACCGCATCGGCCTGCTGCCGCTGCTCCCCTTCAAAACTTACGCGGAGGCCTGGAATATCGGACTGAATGGCAGGAATGACCGCCGATTCCAGTTCGCCGATCACGGCATTCAAGGTGTTCTGTTCCTCGTTCACATCCGCGGTAACCGTGACAATGCGGCGGCGGTCACGTCGATGGATGGTGGATGGTCCGGTACCAAAGCGTGTTTCAGCAACTTCGCTGAGAGGAATTTCGGCTCCGACAGGGGTTCGGATACGGAGCCGCTGCAGGTCTGCCGGCGTATTGCGCTCCTCTTCGGGCAGGCGAACCATCACTCGAATATCGTCTCTGCCTCTCTGAATACGCAGAGCCTCAGCGCCAAAAAAGGCATTCCGTACCTGCTGGGCCATATCCTCAAACGTTAACCCGAGGGGGCGCGACTCCGGAAGCAATTCCAACTGCACTTCGCGTTTTCCGCCGTCCTGATCATCGTCAATGTTGGAAACCCCCGCAATACCCGTCAATTCTTCACGAAAACGTGTTTTCGCCTGCTCCAGTGCCTCCACGCCGGGCGCGGTCAGTTCGGCCCGGATGCTGCTTCCAAGCGAAATCAATGCAGACTGAAAGACGAGAGAGTTTACGCCAGAGACCTCACCAACCTTTTCGCGCCACACCTCTTCAAACCTGAGTGCCGGGATCTTTCGTATTTCTGCACTGACCAGTTCAAAGCTGACCTCGCCCAGATGAGATTCGACAATAGTATGTTGGTCCGCCGCCATCGGATCCAATCCAAGGGAGGGCTGATCGCCGACGATGGTCATCGTATTGGTCACCAGAGGCGGGTGATTCTCAGGAAGCGTGGTTTGTAAATCGGCGGCGGCTTCATGCCCTTTCGCTTCCAGCAATTCAGCCATCTGCTGCGTTCGCTCGGCCGGGGTGCCCAGAGGCATTTCGATACGTGCTGTTACAACTTCCCCTTCAATTTCAGGGATAAAAATGAACTGGATCAATCCCCCGCGAACCAGAGCAAGTGAAAGGCAGATCACAACCACCGAACTGGCCAGTACAAGGGCATAACGCCGTGTGGTGAATCGCAACATCCGGTCCAGTGGACCATGTATAAAGCGGTTCAGGCCCCGCGTCGTTGCAGACTGAATCAATTCCAGCCGCTGCATCATCCTGCCGGGGTTTTCCCTCCTCTTCATATGAGAGAGATGCGCCGGCAGAATAAAGAGGGACTCAATCAGAGAAAAAAACAGAACCGTAATGGCAACCGTCGGGATGGACTGCATTAACTTCCCCATTGACCCCGGTACAAACAGCATCGGTGAAAATGCTGCGATGGTCGTGAAAACCGCGAAGGTCACAGGCGCACACAGACGCGTGGCTCCCTGAATTGCTGCACGCAGGGGGGGAACTCCACGCTCCTGCTCCCTGAATATATTTTCACCAACCACGATGGCATCATCAACCACAATTCCAATGGCAACAATGAACGCAAATAATGAGGTCATGTCGATGGAAACTCCCAGTAACGCCATCACTGTGAACGACCCGATAAATGATACCAGAAGCCCCAGCGATGTCCATAAGGCCAAATGAAGATTCATGGACAAGACCAGAGCCAGTGTAACAAGTATGAAGCCGGCGATGCCATTTTTGATCAGAAGATTGAGTCGGCTTTTGAGGTAGTAATGCTCATTCCGCCAGGTATCTATGGAAATCCCCTCGGGTACCCTCTTCCGAAAATCAGTCAGATACGCTTCCGTGGCTTCCGCAATATCAAGTACCCGCTCATCACCCGTACGGGAGACCGATACCAGCGCCGCCGGCTGCCCTCCAAATCGTGCAATCAGGCCTGCATCCTGAAATCCATCTGTGACGGTGGCGAGATCGGCAACCCGGACGGCGGCACCGGTCGGGCTCGCCAGAACAATAATTTCCTCAAAATCTCCAGCCGTATAGTTCTGCCCTTTGGAGCGAACCAGAATCTCTTCGCTGCGCGTATCCAGACTGCCACCGGGTAATTCCAGACTCCCGCGACGCACGGCCGCCGCCACATCGGAAAGGCGCAGCCCATAGGCGGCCAGTGCATCTTCCGAAACTTCAATAGAGATTTCATAGTCCCGTACCCCCGTCAAACGCACAAACGAGATTTCGTCAAGCGCAGTCAACCCATCCTTGATCTGCTCTGCCAGTGCTTTGAGTGTGTGCTCACTGACATCCCCGTAGATTGCAATCTGCAGAACATTTCTGCGATTGGTTAATTCCCGCACCACGGGGCGCTCTGCTTCAACAGGAAATGTATTGATGCGGTCCACATTGTTCTTGATATCGCTGAGGGCCTTATCCACATCCGCACCCAATTTCAGGCTTACGGTCACTACGCCGACATTCTCTGCGGCAATGGAGGAAATCTGATCAATGTCGTCCACGCCTTCAATCGCCTCTTCAATACGCCGTACAACCCCATCTTCGACCTCTTCAGGGGAGGCACCGCGGTATTCTGTGCGGACTTCCACCGCGTCAAGACTGGCTTCCTGAAAGACTTCCTGCGGAATTCTTGATACATTGAGAAGTCCGAGGAACAGAATCAGCAGCATGAGCAGATTCGCTGCGACGCTATTTTGCGCCATATAGGCAATGGCTTTCTTCATGTCGGCAGGCTACATGCTTCTGACTAATCCATTTCGGTTCGCACGCGCATACCGTCGGTCACAACATCCAGCATATTGGTGACGATCAGGTCTTCGCCTGTGATTCCATTCAGAACATAGAGCGTGTCCTCCACTTCCTGAATCACTTCAATGGGCTGCGTATAGAGGCGGTCTTCACGGATAATCCAAACGACATCACCGTTTCTCAGACTTTCGCGCGGCAGCGTGTAGTACCGCTCATAATGTCGCCCTTCCAGGTATGCAGTCACGAATGTGCCTACAAGAAGAGGCGGACGCACATCACTGCTTTCGTAGGGCCGCTGCACGCGGACAATCACGTTGAGCGTCCGCGTGGACGCATCCAGAGCCCCTTCCGTGCGATGGATCATGCCCATCCATTCATACTCTGCACTGCGGTTACGGGCCACAAGTCTGGCATGTGCAGTTCCACGGGCCAGCACGTCACCAAGGAGTGTTATCTCCCGACCTGCAATCGGCACATGGATCTCGACCGCATCTGTTCCATAAAAGGAGCCGACCACCTGTCCCGGTCCTATGAACTGCCCCAAATCCGCCCCCTTATTTCGTAACTGTCCGTTGTACGGAGCCGTGATCCGTGTCCTTTTCAGGCGTATCTCTGCATCCTGCAGGCGTGCCTGCGCTCCCTGAAGCTGGGCGGCCGCCGCCTGCCGATGCGGCTCTTTGAAGACAAGGCTGCCGAGTTCTGTGCTGTCAACCTGCCTTTGTATGCCGGTTCGTCGTTCCAGTCGATCCCACTCCTGTCTTGAAATTTTCATTTCCTCTTCGGCTCTCAGCAGATCAAATTGTCGCTGTACAACCTCGGCCCGTGCCACGGTGACAGCATTGGCATAATCTGTGGAATCAATTCGGAGGATTTCCTGCCCCTGACGGAAAGTGCCCCCCGTAACAAATTCCTCTGCCACCCAGGTGATCCTTCCTGAGACCTCGGCAACCAGCGTAACTTCCCGAAGTGGTTGAACGGTTCCGTTACCGCGTATCGTAACATGCCCCTCCTGTACGGTGGGAACAACCGTCGAAACAAACGGGAGAACAGATTCCGATACCGTTTCCGGCGTATCGGAACGCCGCTGGGATAATACAACCGTCAGGACGATTGCACCTCCAATGATGATGCTCCCTGCAATAAGTACAAGTCTTCTTCCAGCCATGACCGCTTTATGTGCATAAATGATTGCGTCAGAGAAGATTCTATGGGATTTCAGAATCAACCGGTTCGCCTTCGTGAATCCAGGTTCCGCCGAGAGACCGATGCACGGCTAAACGGGCATCCGCCAAGGCGCGGCGGGATTCTGTGAGTGCCATTTCTGACCTAACAAGGTTGCGCCGGGCATCCAGAAACCCCAGATAATCGCCCGTCCCCCGAAAATAGCGAAGTTCCTGAATCTGGACTCGGTCACGGGCCGAAGTCCGGGCGGCGGAGAGAAATGCATGGCGCTCCTTCAGTTTTCCATAATGTACGAGCGATGCCTCTACATCCCTGAAAGCCGTCAATACGGTCTTCTCGTATTGGGCAGCCAGTTGCTCATACTGAGCCCAGGCGACCTTGATATTCGCCCGTATCTTTCCGGCATTGAATACCGGAGCGGTCAGGCCGGAACTGAAAAGCCAGAAGTTCTGGCTGGTCTGAACAATATCGGACAGTACACTGCTTTGGGTACCCGCCGCTCCTGTCAATGAAAAACTGGGAAACCGGGCCGCGCGTGCGACTCCGATGCGCTCCCGGGCGGCTTCCAGACGCTGAAATGCCGCAGCTACATCCGTACGCTCCTGCAGTAAATCGGAAGGCAGTCCACTCGGTATGTCCTCCAGTGCATAGGTATAGGCGTTTTCGGGAACAAGCAAAGTGTCCATCGGCATTCGGTAGCGCCCTAGAAGCAGGGCAAGTTGCCCCCGGGCTGCATCCAGTTGGCTTTCCAGAACGGGCAGGTCTGCTTTTGCAGCATGAAGGTCTTGCCGGGCGGCATGGAATTCCAGAGGAGATGCCAATCCCCGTTCGTACCGGTCAGACAGGATCTGCGCGCGTTCTGCGAGGATATTTATGTTTTCCTGTGTCAGTTCGAGCGTATGCTGCCGGGCGGCAATTTCAAAGTAGGTGGTAATCGTCTCCCCGATAATCCCCAGAAGTACGGTACGTGCATCCGACTGCGTCGCAAAAAACTCCCGCAGGGCGGCCCTCTTCGTGCCTCGCACCCGCCCCCAGAAGTCCATCTCATAGGCAAACCCAAGTGAGGCGCTGTACGTCGTAATTTCAAACCGGTCGGGAAATACAGGTCCTCCCGGCACATTGACGCGATCTCCGATCTGCCCCCCAATCCCTGTATTGGAGGGAGTATCCTGCTGCTCCCGCCGCGCAGACAGTTCCACAGACGGAAACTGATCTGCCCGCGCAATGCGAAATTGATTTTGCAACTGGGTTACGCGGGCCACAGCTAAACGAAGATCCAGATTTCGTACAATGACAGAATCCACCAACCGATTCAGATGTGGATCTCCGAAACCATGCCACCAGTAGGGCTGTGCATTCTGGTCGGCAAGTACAGCGGCTTCAAATTTTTCAGGAAGTGGCGGTACGGGATTCTCCAGATGCGGTGCACTTGAACAACCGGCAAACATCACCACGGCAAGCAGGCCTGCTGCAAACAAAGAACGCACATGCCCGAATGGACACGCTTGGTCACCACATGTATACCTCATTGACATAGGGATAAAACCCGAAAAATGAACAGCAGGGTTACCTTTCCCTCGGTTCAATGTTCCAACAGTACAGGCATCCGGTGGGCCGGGCATTAAGGATTAGGAGCACAAAATCATCCAGCGTCTGAGATTTGACGGGAACACATGTAGCCCATAGTTGTTCAGTCTGTGATAAAGCGGGATACGGGATGTGATCATCGATCATATCCCGATCTTGAAAATAACCGTCAAACATGACCTTGCTGGAATCTTAGACATGTAGATAAAGACTTGTCGCTAAACATCCAACCAGAGTCTTTTCATCAAAAAAGATCCGCTCATTTCTTCATTGAGATAAATTGGGATGTGGTTGTGTTCCCTGTGACAGTTTAATGACGATGTACCATGGTAAATCCTAATGTTGAATTCAATCAAAGCGGTTCCCCCCCCCAGTTTTATTCCGGCCAATTATCAGCCAGGCTATGCAAAAGCACTCCAAAAGAACCGGGCCTTAGCTGATCTGTATATTCATCATACGACCATTGGTGATCCTGAGCTGGATCCAGTCGTGGAAGAATGTTCGTCCATATTGGAGCCGGATAAATTTAACCGGTTTGTGCGGGCCGGTATTGAGCAGAAGGAAGAGTTTCTGGTTGGAGCGCCCGACAGTTTGCGGGAATTCTTTCACAAGGTAGACAACACGAAGCCACCCTGGCTGAACTACGAATCATTTCGACCTTCATGCCGTGTGGTCTACAAAAATGCAGGCTTGGTGCTTGCCGCTTTTGTTGCAGGCGTTCTTGTGGAGGGGTTTTCAACGATGATAGCCAAGTCTTTCCGGATCACGGGAAGAGTTGGTTCAAAGAATACCAAACGGCGACTAGGCTATAATTCCCGACATCTACTTGAAATGTTTTATCCTGACGGCATGTTGCGGCCAAACGACGGATTCAAGATGACCCTGCGCATCCGCTTCGTTCATGCCAAGGTGCGCTACCTGCTTAACCATTCCGATGAATGGGATCACGAGGCTTGGGGGCATCCCTTGAGTGCCGCCCATCTAGGCTATGCCATTTCGGTATTTTCCATGCGAACTCTGCATTTCTCCAAGCTCCTGGGGGTGCGATTCAGCAGGGAGGAGCAGGAAAGTTTTATGGACACGTTCCGCTACGTAGGGTACCTGTTCGGGATCCCGGATGCCATCCTGTACGAGAACAAAAAAGAGGCCAAGCAGATCTTCAAGATCGGTCTGTTGTGTGAACCGTATCCGGATGAGGACTCAGTCTATGTAGCCAATCAACTGGTCCGTGCTGTACCCCTGGTTGTAGGAATTGAAAATGCAGAGGAGGCGGAAGAGCAGATCAAATTGGGGTACGCCCTTTCCCGGGTCCTCATTGGGCGAAAGCGGGCAGATGCTCTGCAGTTCCCGGACTATAACGGATTCATTGCACTCCTGTTGTTCCGTAGCCGCATATTCCTTGAGAGCATGCTCAAGGATACCCAGTTCATGAGGAGGAAAAATTTTTTGGAGTTATTGGGAATTTCCTCGTTTGACGAAATCATAGGAATCAGTTATGAACTGCCAACCCATGTTAAGGACGCTTTATCCCAGGAATGGTAATAACGGGGAGCCTCAGCGGTCGAATTCCAGAAGCAATTCGCAGAACGCCGCAGACTTAGTTGGTACGACTGGAATTGACTTGAAGAAAGACCGCCATCAACGCAGGCAGAAGCAGCATCAGAAGCCCGGTTGCAATCATGATACCAATCCCAAGTGATGCCGCAAACGGGATCAGAAACTGTGCCTGAATCGCAGGTTCCAGAATAAGCGGAGTGAAGGCCAGAAAGGTCGTCACAGAAGTCAGCATAATGGGACGGAAGCGACTCTTCGCTCCTCCAATGATTGCCTGCCTGGGTGCAGTGCCAGCCTGGATGCGCCGGTCAATTGCATCCATCATTACCAAAGCATCGTTCACGATGACCCCGCTGAGTCCAAAAAATCCTAGAAAGGAAGCAGCGCTGAGCGGGATTGCAAGGATCAGATGACCAAGGATCACCCCAATCAGTCCAAATGGGATGATGGCCATCACCATAAAGGGCTTGCGATAGGATCGTAACGGAATCGCCAACAGAGCGAATATTGCCAGCATCGCAAGGATGAATCCGCGATTCAACGCATCCAGAGACTCCAGTTGCTCCTGCTGTTCTCCACCGAAGGAGTAGGTTAACTCGGGATCAGCATTGGTCAGTTTTGCGAGGAAGGTATCTTCCAGAATTTCATTGGCCTGCCCCCCGGAAATCACCTCATCATTCACATCGGCCGTCACGGTGATAATTTGTTGTCCATCCTTGCGCTGAATCACGGGAGAGGATGTACCCATTGTAATCGTAGCCACTTGATTGATGGGCACTTTCCTGTCTGTGGGGGTTTGGATCAGGTATCGCTCCACATCGGTGATGGCTTCCCGCTCGCCGGTTGGCAACCGGGTATAAACACGAACTTCTTCCTCTCCCCGCTGCAGCCTCACGGTCTCTACCCCGAAAAAGGCTGCCCGAACCTGCTGTGCAAGATCTTCAACCGTCAGGCCGAGTGTACGCGCGGCTGGTTGCAATTCCAGTTGAATCTCCCCGATCCCGTGTGTATGATCGGACCGGATATCAAAGATGCCTGCCACGCTGTACAGATCATTGACAACCGAGTCGGCTGCGCTGGCGAGGTGATCTGGATCTGGATGCGAGAGAACGACTTCCACCGGATTTCCAAGATTAATAACTTCTCCGCTGAATGCGATTCCCTGCACATAGGGGAGAACCCCCACCTCCTCCCGCCAGGCCTGCACGATCATCGTGGTCGACAGATCACGGTGCTGGGCCCCCAGCAGTTTAAATTCTACACTGGCAATATTGGAGGGCGGATTCATCGTAGGAGCCGGATTAAGCCCTCCGCCTTCCACCCGGGGCCCCTGCCCGACCACAATCGTCACTCCCTCCAGTAGCGAAGGTGTCCCTTCGGGAGTTTGCTGATCCAGACGCTCCAGCACGCGCTTTCCGGCTGCCTCGAGTTCCTGAGCAACTTCCAGTGTTCGTTCTGCAAGTGTGCCTTCCGGCATTTCAAGTGAGGCCGTGACAAAATCTCCCTCAATTCCCTCGGTAAGGGTTGTCGGAATGATACCTGCCGGCACGAATGATATGCAAAGTACAAATAAGCCGATTGCCCCTGCCACAATAATTGCGGGAGAATCCATGGTAAAGTGAAGTGCTCGATTCAGAGGGCCCTGCAGAAACCGATTGAGCCACTGATCTGCGAAGGTCCGGGTACGGAAAAAGAACCGGTCAATTACACTGGACGGTGTCCACTCCGGCCCCGGCAGGTGAACTAGATGCCTTGGCAGAATGAAGAGAGCTTCAACGAGTGAAATAAAAAGCATTCCGATAATGATTACCGGTAATGCAAACCAGATCTCTCCAATGCCACCTGGAATGAAAAGCAGGGGAGTGAACGCGGCCACGGATGTAAAAACTGCAAAGGTTAACGCCGTCTTAATTCTTCGTGTCCCCTGGATTGCCGCAACGATTCCAGGGAGTCCCGTCATACGGCGGGCATAAATTTGCTCTGCCACAACAATGGCATCATCTACAATAATGCCAATCGCCAGAACGAATGCAAACAGTGACTGGGTATTGAGCGCAAGATCAAACCAAAGCATGATCGACAGCGCCCCGAACCCGGAAGTGATCAGGCCGAGAATTACCCAGATTGCAAGCCGGATCTCAAGAAAAAGAGTCAGTGCAAGAAATACCAGCATGAGTCCGAGAAGACCATTCCGGACCAAAAGGTCAACACGCTCCGCATAAATTGGGGATTCATCGTTCCAGACATTGATCCCAATCCCATCAGGAAATGAGGGCAGGATGGTGTCTTGAATATGTTCATTTACGGCTTCCGAAATTTTCTTCACATTCTCTCCCTCTCCCCGAAAAATCTCAACGAAAACGGCTGGCATGCCCTGATGACGAACCATGATATTGGAATCTTCAAAGCCGTCCTGAATTGTGGCAATGTCTCGGAGACGCAGTGCAGTACCGTCGTTTTGAGCGATCACCACCACCTCTTCAAAATCAAGTTGATTATAATTCTGCCCCATGGTCCGTACACGAACTTCGGCCTCCCTCGTCTCAATGCTGCCGGCCGAAAGATCAAGGGATCCCTGACGCACAGCACGGGCAATATCTTCCAGAGTTAAGCCGAGTGCACGCAATGTCGTAAGTGGTACTTCAATGGAGATTTCATCCTTCTTCGTGCCGCTGACCTCAACAATAGATACATCCGGTAGAGCCTTTAATTCTTTTTTAACCTGATAGGCTAGTTCCTTCAGTGCTCGCTCGCTGGTATCCCCGAAAAGGAGCAGACGGATCACACTGCTTCGGTTGTCCATTTCCCGGAACTGTGGACGCTCGGAGGAGGCCGGAAAAGACTGAATTTTTCCCACCACCGCCTGCACTTCATCCATCATGTCGCTGATCTCCGTTCCGCTCCGGAACTGAATTCTTACGGATGCGGCTCCGGGGGCGGCCAGAGACCGGATGGTTCGGACATCCTCGAGGGTCTCAACCTGCTCCTCAATCTTTGCGATAATAGATTCTTCCACCTCTTCGGGGGAGGCTCCAGGATAGGCCATAAAGACTTCAATTATATTGAAGGATACCGTTGGCCAGGCCTCCCTGTCCAGTCCACCAAGGGATACAAGACCGAGGGCGAGGATGCCGAACATCAACAGATTGGGCGTGATCCGGTTGCCCGCCATGTAGGCGATGGGCCCGGGCGGCTCACTACCATAGGAGACTTGCCGGTTCATAATCCAGTCCGCACCGTCATACCGTCAATGGCAGTCTGAATTCCACTGACTACGACTGCCTGCCCTTCCGCCAGTTCTCCCGTCACAAAAACCTCATCCTTCGAGCGCTGCAGCACCTGTACCGGAACCCGACGGATCCTGGTATCAAGCACAGCCCAGACCTCATTGTTGGGTCTGAGTGCTGAGCGCCGGATTCTAAAATACGGTTCCGGGGCGGCCCCGTCAATTTCGACCTCCACAAACTTCCCGACCAACAGGGGCGGGGGATTATTGGATGGCGCAGGATTCACGGCCCGGCCGGATGTGAACGGGGCCGGTACCCGAATGACTACTTCAATTGTACGTGTCTCTTGCTCCAGAGCTGCCTCGGCACGATCAACATAGCCCGTCCATAAGTACACATTATTTCCATACTGAGCGCTCACGCGGGCGGTGATCCGCCTGCTGTTCGTCCCAGGCTCCAATTTCCAGAGATCCGGTATCAGCGCTGCGCTCTCGTCTGGAAGCGGTACCACAACTTCCACCGCATCAACCGCATACAGGTGTCCGACACTTTGACCTGCTGTCACAAATTCTCCCACCGCCACGGATTCGCTGACTACTGCCGCAGAGAAGGGACTGTAAATGGCGGTGCGGGAAAGGCGCAATTCAGCTTCTGCAAGATCTGTCCGGTCTCGTTTCAGTGCAGATCGGGCGGCTTCTATTTGCGGTTCCCACAGAGCCAGAGGGCCGGGAAGCTCTGGATCTTGGTTTCCCTCCCGGTTTTCGAATTGAATTTTGGCCAGATCGGCCTCCGCGGTCACACGCATCAATTCTACCTTCTGGGCGGCTACATTTGCCTTCGCACGATCTACCTGACCCAAATAATCGGCATCATCAACCCGAAACAGGATGTCGCCTTCGGGAATCTGTCCGCCGCTCTGGAATGCAGGATTCACCCATACGATCCTTCCAGAGACCTCTGCGGTCACATTCACTTCAGCATGTGCGCGAACGATGCCTCCGCCATAGACTGGAATCGGCCCTTCTCCGTTGGTTACAGTGGCTGTGCTCACAAACGGGATACGTGACGGAACTGCCTGACGGGCCGTTTCAGGTCTTTGGGCAATAAGAACGGCAGCCACGGCTATACATCCAATGAGGATGGCGGCGGCGACGACAAAAGTAAGTTTCTTGCCCATTGCGATGATTCAGGTTTGATCGAACTTTGCTATATTTTCCAGATATGCTGAAAATTAAGGGAATTTGTCCTTCTGAACCTGCAGCAAACAAAAATTTGGGGAAATCGTTTCATTGCTGACTTTTCTGTACCGCCATGTTAAAATCTGAAAAATCTGTACAGTTCCTATGGAGGTGAGCATGCTCAACCAAATCCCGTCATTTCCCGAGGGATGGTACTTCGTGACCAGTCGAAAGAATCTGCTTGAAAAGAAGTTAATCCGTAAGATCTGGATGGGGGAGGAAATTATTGTCTGGTGCAATGACGCGGGTGATGTCTGTGTGGCGGATGCATTCTGTCCGCATCTGGGTGCAGATTTGGGCCCTGAATCTGGGGGACGCGTACGAAACGGCCGTCTGGTCTGTCCTTTCCATGGATTTGAGTTTGAACCAGGTGGCAGTTGTGTCTCTACTCCTTTCGCTCCACCCCCGAAAACGGCGAAGTTAAAGCTCTATGACATGTGGGAGATGAACGGGATGATCTTTGCCTGGTGGGGAATTAATGGACGTCCCCCGCAATGGAACCTGCCGGAGCATCAGAAGAGCAAGGGGGACTGGACGGATCTTGCATTTGAAACCATTCGATTCCCCGGACACCCTCAGGAAACGACGGAAAACTCCGTAGACTTGGCACATTTACGATATGTGCACGGCTTTGAAAATGTGAAGCGAATGGAACCGCTGAAAATAGATGGGCATTACCTTCGGAGCCATTTTGAACTCGCTCGATTCCAGAATGTGGGTGGGCTGAAAATCCAACTTAATGTCTGTGCAAAAGCGGAGATCTATGGGCTTGGTGTCTCTAATGTGACCATCCACGAAAGATCCATTGATATGCACATCAAATTCTACATGTTTACGACTCCGGTAGATGGAAAATATGTTGATGTCGTGCTGGCCACGCAGGTGAGGCAGTTGCGCAAACCGAAGCGGGCAATTATTGGAATGGGATTTCTGCCAGTGAGTTTTCGAACCAGCCTCATGAACAGGTTGGTTCTGTTTTTTCACAAGAAGGAGGTAATGGATGATGTCTTTATCTGGCAGAACAAGAGATATGCCACACAGCCGCGATTGTCCAAGTCAGATGGCGAAATCGGAAGATATCGCCGCTATTGCAGACAATTCTACCCATCATAATTCCTCAGGAATTCAGCTGTTAGAATATGGTACGACCGAAAAATCGTTGGTGAAACGAATGAATGAAGTTCTTGAAAAACCAATCATCCATGCTAAAAATGTTCCTGGGTGCACCCAGATCAACAAAAATCTTCAAGATTGGGAGCCTGGCACGAGATGATCTGAAAAATGTGCACACATCCGTATTACCCAAATGAAGTGAATCCCTTGAAATTCTGAACCCCTGCCCTTAACCATGATCATGGCTTCAGTGAGCAGGACCCGTTCCGGGCAAAGTATCCGGAATGGGTCCACTGATCCACAAAACAAATAAAATGACTACCCTATTGTCGAAATCTTCCCAATCAAGGGGGGTTTTGCGGAAAAAGCAAACCTGGAACCTCAACAAGGTTTACACATAGAAGTGACCGATTCAAACAAAAGCCAATTGTCATCCATTGAGTATTCTGACAGATGTGATCTGAACAGACGGGGTATCCGTATCTTAGCAGCAATCGGGCAGGCGGAGATTCTTCTGGAGGCGCTCTTATCCCGTTTTCCTTGGTCTGATCGAAGACTGTCACAAATTACTGGAGCATCTTGCAAAACTCCCGATCTTGAAAGTTTTGGTTCACCTGAGTGCAATCAGGAGTGCTTTTTAATCTGGATTATTCGTTTTGCAAGAGCCTCACCATGTTGTTATTTCCGTTATTTCTTCAAACATACATTCCAAATGTTACCCGTAAATTGAAAATGAGCACAGACACCCGTTCCTTTGAAATTAGCCTTGCAGAAGAATTAATTCTTCTCATGCTGAACGAGAAAACCGGCTATCTGGAAATTGCGCCCGGCTGGAGTTTCGCCTGTACCATGGCAGGAACGATCATTGCCGATCTTGCACTCAGGAACCGAATTGATACAGACTTAAATGCACTTTATTTGTCTGACCCTACCCCGACCGGAGATGAACTGTTGGATCTTGCACTGCAGGAAATCACAGAGTCTAAGGAGAAGGGGGAAGTTCACGACTCACAGTACTGGATTGAACGAATTTCAATCAGATCGGATCAAATCGTTAGTGCTACGCTGGACAGCCTGGTAGAAAAGGGGATCCTGAATCGCGAACTTGGCAGGTTTTTCAGTCTTAGCAAATCAGTTTTGCGGACGGGCACCTACCCCAGCGTGTCAGTCATGCAGCGAGAAGCAAAGGCAAGAATCTTTGATGTAATATTCAGGACAAACATTCCCGACCCGAGAGATGCAATTTTAATTGCCTTAATGCATGTAATAGAGGGGTTCAAGTTTTTGCTTGAAGAGGAAGACTATCAGGATGCAGAGGATCGGATTGAATTACTTGCCAAACTTGATCTCGTGGGCCGAACGGTTGCTGCAGCGGTTGAGAACAGCACCGTCCAGCCTAGGCGGAAGGCCGCCCCGATCAAACCCATTCCGAATGTTAAAGTAGTTGATATTTTTCGCCAGCGAGACTTCCTCGATGGACATATTGCGAAGGGATTACAGCGTATCCATGCTAAATATGGATCCGTCGTGAAAATGCCCTTCAAAATGAAGGGGTTCCCTCTTTATGCTGTGATGGGAGCGGATGCCAACCAGTGGGTCCACAAACATTCCCGATTTTACTTTCGAACCAAGGAGTATATCGGGGATCTTGAGAGCGAATTCGGTTCTACTACAACCTTGCCAGGATCCGACGGCGCAGATCATTATAGAATGCGCAAGACGATAAAAGGAGCCTATGCCCGTTCTGCACTTGGAAACCGTCTACCAGAGTTGTACCGTCATAACAGATCCTCCATAAAAGAATGGAAAAAGGGGGATGTCTTCTCGATGACCCCTGCACTCAGAACGTTGGCCAGTGCTCAGGTCTCAAACCTGTCCACAAGTGTAGACTGTACCCATTTCTCCGAAGAGTTGCTAGACTACGAACATCGTGCATTGATTACGCGAGTGGCAGGCGGTTTACCCCCATTCATGATGCGAACGCCTAGAATGAGGCGTTACCGAAAGCGGGTAACTGAACTCAGGGAGATGATCATTGCCTCACACACGCCAGGGCAGCGAAAGGGACAGCCCGTTGATATTCCAGACAAGTTTATGGAGTTACACAGAAATGATCCCCAACTTCTGTCAGAAACAGATTTAACCTTCTCGTTCGTCTCCATCATGGTCGCAAGTATATACATGGGGGCAGCTATTGCCTTTGTACTCTACTGTATGCTGAAGAACCCGGAGATATACGATGGTGTCTATCAGGAAGCAAAAAAACTTTTCGGCAATGGACATATCCCTGAAGAAAAAGATTTTTGCTTCAGAAATGCCGACATTACATACCGTCTTATCATGGAGACCACCCGTATGTATCCCGTGATACCATGGCAGATCAGAGGAGTAGTGAACCGATGCTCCTATGACGGTTATGAAATTCCTCCAGAGTCGCGGGTGCTCATTGGCAGCACCGCACCTCACTACGATGCAAATCTTTACAAAGATCCAGACAAATTTGATATTGATCGCTATTTGCCGGATCGTGCAGAGCATAAGCAGCCCGGCGCCTATGCACCATATGGTCTAGGGACTCATACCTGCCCTGGGCAGCGCCAAACGGATCTACAGTTAGCCGTAAACATCATGCTCCTTGCATACCACTTTAAGATGGAGTTGGCCCCGGAAAACAGGGAACTCAAGATCAATCCATTTCCATCCTGTGCACCAAGAAAAAACCTCAAATTTCGCATTAACGAAATTAGAAATCCTATCCCCGGCGCATAAAAATTCGTCCGTCTGCTTCCAGTAAGAGTTCAGATTGCATAGCCGTGTTAGGGTGTGATACGGTCTGTCCTTAACAGTCAGGGAGCCCACCTTCTGGTTCAATATCCTCCGTGTTCGACACCAAATTAGTCTGGGGGATGCTCAACTCAGCTTTTCCCGCTGAGGATCTTCTGCGCGGCATGGGTTCCACTGCGGATGCAGTCTGGAATGCCCACGCCATCCAGATAATTTCCCGCAAGATGGAGACCCGAATGCGAATCCAGGATCTGACGAATTTTCCTGATCCGCTCTAGATGTCCAATCGTATACTGCGGGAGTGCTCTGGGGAAACGATACACCCGGGTAAACTGGGGATCCGATGTGATCCCCAACGCCTGATGCATCTCTGCACATGCCTGTGCAAGTACAGCACTGTCGGTCAGTTTTGTGGTGCGCAGATAAAGCCTGAACAGCAGATGCCCGTCCGGGGCACGTCCTGCAAGTTTGTTCCCGCTCCAGGTGCATGCGGCGACCGAAGTGCCCGGACTTGCAGCAACCAGATGACCATATCCGTTCAGCGGCCTGGACAAATCGGTCCGGCGGTAGGCCAAATGGACCATGGTGCCTGCATGATAGGGAACCTGCCGAAGGAGTTCGCTCAATTCCTGGACTGCAGTACGAATTATATCTGCCGCACTCCAGGCAGGTACGGCTAGAATGACATGGGTCGCCGACAGGGAAGCATGTCCCTCTATGCTGATCTTCCAGTCCGTATCGGTTCTGGTTATATCCTTCGCCCTGTGTCCAGTGCAGATCCGGTCTTCATTGCCTGCAACCAGTGCATGAATGATTGAACTTAGTCCATCAGGAAGACTTAAAAGGGAGACCGTGGGATGCTGAACTGATGTTCGGTCCATTCCAAGGAGGATGCTCCCATACCGGGATTCAATATTCACGATATGCGGCAGGAGTGCCTTCACACTGAGTTCCTGGGCATGCCCCCCGGCTAATCCACCAAGGAGCGGTTCAATCAGATTAAGGAAAGCTTCCCTGCCAAACCGTCTGCTGAAGAAGTCCGCAACCGATTCATCTGCCCCATCCGCCTTTGGCGGGATGAGCAGTTCAGCAAGTATGCGCAACTTTCCCTGAATACTGATCAGTGGCGAACGAAGAAGCGGCCTGATCCGGCCCGGCACCAGACCACTCATGCCCTCGGGCACGGGATACAATTCCCGCCCCCGTCTCAGGTACGCGCCCCGCTGCTTTTCGTTTGGCTTCTGAAGGGAGAGCCCCAGTGCCTTGCATAACTGCTCAGCCTCCGGCTTGCGAGCCAGAAATACATCCGGCCCATGCTCCATCAGGAACCCGTTAAAATGTTCCGTATAGATACATCCCCCTAGCCGCTCACCTGCTTCCAGAAGTACAATTTCGGGAGGATGGGGAGATTGACGCAGCGCCCAGACAGCACTCAACCCCGTAATACCGCCCCCGATGATCACGACACGGCTCATGCGGCCAGCCAGCCGGCGTGTACAGCCTGTTCACGGATCCGCCGTGCCAGCGTTTCAACAAAAAGGGGATCACTGTTGAGTGAGGGGGGGCGCTCGAGTCGCATATCGTGTTCTTTCGCCACCGCCTGCGCTTCGATGTCAATATCATAGAGCACCTCCACATGGTCCGAGACAAACCCCACAGGGATGCTGATCACATTCCGAATGCCCTTGTCGGCTAATGCAACCAGATAATCCTCTAACTGCGGCCCAAGCCACGGCTCCGGGCTTCGCCCTTCAGACTGATAGCACCAGGACCATTGCGTTTCATTCAGCCCGCTTGCTTTGGCAATGAGCGCTGCAGTTTCGAGGCATTGCACGGGATAGGGATCGTTTTCCTGTACAATCCGCGTAGGCAGGCTGTGTGCGCTGAAGACCACATGCACCTGATCCCGTTCCTCCTCCGGAAATCGTGCCAGCCCGATATGCACCCGTTTCGCAAATGCATCAATCAGGCCCGGATCATCGTGATAACTGTGAATATGAGAGAATTCAATGTCTCCATGGTAGAAGTCGAGGCCTGCATGGATCTTCTTCTGATACTTCGCAATACTCATCCCGCTGTACTGGGGGGCCAGAACGATACTGACGGACCGGAGGATTCCATCTTCAACCATCTGTCCGACGGTTTCCTCAATCCAGGGAGCCCAGTGCCGCATCCCCAGATAGGGTTTAAATATCCCGGGACCCCCGGGCGGATTGAGAATTTCCATCACAGCGGAAATGGTTTCCCGGGTCAGCTCTAAGAGAGGAGACGATCCGCCAATCAGCCTGTAATTGCGTGTAATCTCCGCAATCAGTGCTTTTGATGTGGTTCGTCCGGCACGAATATCTGCCAGATAGCCCGGTATATCTTCCAGATGATCCGGGCCTCCATAGGCCATGAACAAAATACCAACCGGGGATTCGGAATTAGTTGTCATGATCATAGCTGTGTACGCAGTCCACTAGCCGCTTTACATTTTCGAGGGGGGTTTGCGGCAGAATCCCGTGTCCAAGATTAAAGACATGGCCGGGGCATCCTGCCACACGCTGCATTACATCCCGGACATGGGGGAACAGTTCACGCCACGGGCCGAGGAGCGTGCAGGGGTCTAAATTTCCCATGACGGGTCTGTTCACCCGCCGAGACGCTTCATCGATGGGGATTCGCCAGTCCACTCCGATCACATGACCGCCCGCCTCTGCGACCGACTCCAGATAGGGGCCTGTATTCGTACTGAAATGAATCACGGGGCCTTTCGATTCAACCGCCGAGAGGACACGATGACTATAGGGTCGAACATAACGCTCATAATCGTATCGGCTAAGTGCCCCGACCCATGAATCAAAGAGTTGTACACAGTCGGCACCGGCCTGAATTTGTGCACCGAGGTAGTCAATGGTTAAGCTGGAGAGTTTGATCATGAGCCGATCCCAGGCCGCCGGCTGATGGTACATGAATTGCTTCGTGTGCGCAAAATTGCGTGTAGCCCCGCCTTCAATTGCATAACTGGCCATGGTAAAAGGGGCCCCTGCGAACCCGATCAGGGCCAGGCCCTGTGCATCCAGTTCCGGACGGACAAGCCGGATTGCATCCAGCGTCGGGGCCATAGTTTCGCGGGCGGGAGGAACCCGAAGCATATCGACGGCTTTGGGAGTTCGGAGCGGGTTCGCAATGGAGGGGCCATGGCCGGGGACAAACGCAAGCTCCAATCCCATCCCCGCCAACGGAGGTAGAATATCCGAAAAAATAATGGCCGCATCCAACTCAAAGTGCTGCAAAGGGAGAAGGGTGATTTTGGCGGCAAGTTCGGGGGTCTGGATCGCAGTTTCCATAGAATGCTGCCGCCGCAGTGCACGATACTCCGGCAGATACCGGCCGGCCTGCCGCATGATCCAGATCGGGGTGCAGTCTACCGATTCGCCGCGGCATGCAGACAGAAATCGTTTATGTCCAGTCATGAAAGAAACGTTTCGAGGTTCTATCCGGTCAGGAAGCGGAAGACTGCCAGAGCGCATGCCCGACAAAGAAAGGACCCAGACTGCTCAGGTAGCGTGAGGTCTGCTGAGTCCTGCGCATCCGTTCGATAATCGCCGACAGCGGGTGTAAATCCTTGCTCAGAAGCCCCACCAAAAAATCGTTGTCACTTTGGTCCAGCCCATGGCAGGCAAGGCGGATATCATGGGCATGGTCACTGCGCCCGTACGCAAGCCCGATCCCGCCGTGCTCCATAAGAATTTTTCGGCGCTCCTCCGCATTTAAGTGTTCAAAATCACCCGAACGGCGAAGCGGATACCAGATCGCCCACGGCCACGCGGGATTGCAGACATACCGCCTTGGGCGGTCAAACAAAGTCTCCACCAGATCATTTTCATACCCAATTGCATAGGTGCGACCGATCATCGTCCAGTCGGTGCGGCATTGTAAGTACTTAAACCCGCTATCCTGCAGGAAAGATTGAAGTTCGGTCACGAAAAACCGGGGATCTTCGGCAACCGTCAACAGGCCAACCCCGCCAGGGTCATGGAGACTGGAGTACAACGCACCACAGAAACCGGCTCTCTCCATCTGAGAAATCAGAATCCTGGGAGGTACATTAAATCCCGTGAAAACCAGGAGTTGTATGTACAATCGGCCATCATGATAAATGGTGCATCCCTCTGCATCCTTTCCTTTTTCCCGAAGATCCACTCCGACCTTTCGATTTTCCTGTATATCAATGGCCATTTACAGTATGGAATGATTTAGCCAGCGAGCCGCTTCCAGCGCATGATAGGTAATCATCGTCTGAGCTCCGGCTCGGCGGATACCGGTCAGAACTTCAAGGGTGGCAGCGGATTCATCCACATAGCCCTGTGAAGCAGCGGCTTTCAGCATCGCGTATTCTCCACTTACATTATATGCCATCAGCGGCATCTGGGGCCAGCGGTTACGAATTTGGCGAATGACATCAAGATAGGCCAGCGCGGGTTTCACCATAATCATATCTGCTCCCTCCTTAATATCCAGAGCAACTTCCTGTAAGGCTTCCTGTGTATTGCAGGGATCCATCTGATGGGTTTTTCGATCTCCAAACTGCGGTGCTCCACCCGCGGCATCGCGGAACGGTCCATAGAAGGCGGATGCATACTTGACACTGTAGGAAAGGATGGATACATCCTGATGGCCCGCCGAATCCAGTCCATTTCGGATGGCGCTCACCTGATGATCCATCATTGCACTAGGCGCAACAACATCTGCTCCACTGTCTGCATGAATACGGGCCATTTCGGCAAGGATGGGTAGCGTATCGTCGTTGGACACCCTGCCATCCTGAATCACACCACAGTGCCCGTGGGAGGTGTAGGAACAGATGCAGACATCGGTCATGAGAACGAGCCTCACCCCGGCATTCTTGAGTGCCTGGAGGGTTTTCGGTATGACTCCCGATGCAGACAGGGCCGGGGTCCCGGTGGCATCCTTGAATTCAGGGATCCCAAAAAGAAGAATCCCGCTCACCCCCGCTTCTTCCGCCTCCCGTGCTGCCTCCAAAGCGCCCTCTACGGTATACCGGAAGATACCCGGCATTCCTTTGATCGGGCCCTCCTGCGCATGGGTCACAAAAACAGGATAGATAAAATCTGCAGGAGACAACCGGGTCTCCTGCACCATTCGGCGCATGGCACCGGTGACGCGCAATCGTCTTGGGCGTTTATGTTTATTTGTGTTCTTCAAAGTATTCTTCCAAGGCAATCACGAGTCCCTCGGTGGTATATGTTTTTGCTACAACGGCAACCTTGAATCCGGCATCCGCTGCGACCTGAGCCGTAATCGGGCCGATGCAGGCTGCAGTGACAGAGGTCATGGATTCTGGCGCAACCGCGACAAACCCGTCAACCGTTGAGCCACTGGTAAAGGTGACCGCATCCACACCGCCTGCAAGTGCGGCGTACGCCGCACCTGGGGGGTGGTTCACATGGGTTTCGTAGGCGGTTACGCAGGTCACTGCTGCCCCGCCGCCGCGCAGCAGTTCTGCCAACGCAGGACGAACTCTGGAAGCACGTGGAAGAAGGATGGATTGCCCCCGAACGGATCCAAGCCCTTGGGCAAGTGCTTCCGCAACATACTCGGACGGGACAAAGTCCGGGGTGACCCCGTGAGCACGGAGTGCAGCAGCAGTGGAAGGTCCGATTGCGGCAACATGTACGGAATCGGGCCAGGGGTACTGCAGGTGTTGCCAGGTATGTGCGACCCCGTTCACACTGGTAAAAATGACCCGGTCAAAGGTAGACAACTCGCTGAGTGCATGCAGTAAGGGCTGTGGATTTGATGCGGGTTCAATGCGAATGGCGGGGAATTCCACAATGACAGCTCCGTGTGCTTCAAGCATCTGACACATTGAACCTGACTGGTGCGCCGGACGTGTGATGACAATCCGTTTTCCTGCAAGAGAACTATCCATGCTGCAGTAATTCCTGAGCTCCCATATGATTCGCCTTTTCTCCTAATTGACATCCCAGAACTACCGCATCCTCCCCGCTTCCCGACAGGGAGATCTGGCGGCTCCCATTTGGAGACCGGACCTCCCCAAGCAGGTGGATCTCTTTGTTTTTCGTCTCTGCATAGGCTGAGATCGGAATGGAGCAGCCACCTCCGGCGGTTTTCAGGAATGCCCGTTCGGCTGCAGTCGCAGCCCAGGTTGCCGGGCAGTTGATGGATGCCAGGATGCGGATCATGTCGGAATCATCTTTCCTGCACTCGACCGCCAGCGCTCCCTGTGCCGGGGCGGGAAGCATATAACGCATGGGGATCCGCTGTGTGTACTTTCGGGGAATCTCCAGTCGTTGCAGGCCCGCCTCTGCGAGCACAACCGCATGAATTCTTCGGTCCAGCACCTCTTGAACCCGGGTGTCAATGTTGCCCCGCACAGGGGTAACGATGAAGTCAGGCCGAATCGCCTGCAACTGGGCTTTCCGTCTGAGGCTGGAAGTCCCGATTGTGGCCGCCACAGGCAATTGAAAAATGGTCCGGCCGGAGAGGGTCACGACCATTTCAAACGCGGTCGTTCGATGCGCAATGGCAGCAATCACCAATTCCTGCGGACGATCAATGGGAAGATCCTTCATGGAATGAACCGCAAAATCAATGGTCCGGTTAAGGAGCGCTGTTTCCAGTGCACCGGTGAAGACCCCTGGTTTTGAAGCAGGGAGGGGACCGATAGTCTGATCCCCAAGCGTAGAAACCGTTTGGACAATAATGTCCAGCCGGGGATGGGATGCCCTCAAAAGCTGCAGAACATGATCGGTCTGAGTTCGGGCCAACAAAGAGCGGCGCGTACCGACTCTTAATGGCCGCGTCATTTCGTGGATGGAGATTCCTTCAGGCCGAAAAGCTGACGGACGGTACCCGGATCCAGTTCCGTACTTCCATACCTTAGATGGAGTGTCGGATCATGAAGCAGTTTTTTGACCAGTGTGTTGGAAAAATGCTCAAGCTTTTCTACGGTCTGCGCTTCAAGCGGCCCGAGTTCATTGAGCATTCGGACCAGTTCAGTCTGGCGGATGGATTCGGCTTTTCTGCGCAGGTCGGTGATGATCGGTTCCACGTTCAGCATCTGGAGGCGCTGATCCAGAATGTCCAGTTCCTTTTCAATAATTTTTTCTACCTGGGGTACCTCCGCCAGCCGAGCGGTCTTTGACCGGGCGATTCCATTTTTCAGATGATCAATATCCAGCAGGGTTACTTTTGGCAGTTCATTCAGGAACGGATCAATATCCCGGGGCACCGCCAGGTCAACCAGCAGCAGCGGCCGGTTTTCACGAGATGTAATATGTTCGGGGCCGAGGATGATGTGAGGCGCATCCGTTGCACTGATCACCACATCGGCATCGGAGACCGCTTCCCGAAGTTCTTCCATGGGGACTGCCTGGGCACAGGCGGCAACTGCGAGCGCTTTTGCACGCTCATGGTTGCGATTTACAAAGGTGAGTTGCCGGATCGTTTTTTTTCGGAGAATTTTCCCTGCCAGACTCCCCATCTCACCGGTACCGATGACCGCAACATGCAGATTGTCTAATGGACCCGCCTCCAGAAGGATACGCTCAATGGCTACCGAGGCAACACTGACCGGGAGTTTTCCCAGAGCGGTTTCCGTGCGTGCACGCCTTCCGGTCTTGATGGCCGCCTGAAATACGGTGGTCAGTGCAGGGCTTGCAAGCGAGGCCGCCTCGGAATCCAGAAGACAGTCCTGCACCTGCCCCAGAATCTGCGACTCTCCCATAACCATTGAGTCGAGTCCACAGGCAACACGCATCAGGTGGCGAGACACCTCTTGACTTTGTTTCCAATAGAGACAGGACTCCGCCGCGGACAGATCAAAGGAACGCTGCAGGAGTGTATACAATGCATCTGTGGCCTGTTCAGATCCATTCGCATGACCATAAAACTCTACGCGATTACAGGTGGACAATAACGCCAACCCGTCAAAGGATGTCCGTGCGGTATCAAAAAATTCAAGTTTTCGCTGCGGGAGAAGGGTAAGACTTTCCCGGATTTCTACGGGGGCAGCCCTGTAGCTTAGTCCAATAAGTCCCAGCGACGGATCAGCCATGAAATAGTGCGAAGATGATCAAGCAGCAATTGTACAGAACAGTAATTTAAGGAAAATCAACAGAAAGCTTTTCAAATCCGGTCAAAATGCGGCCGGAATAATGCTTTCACTCCACTTTTTTGGGTAAAAACCTGAAATGCATGCTCCCATTGCGAGAGAGTAAAGTCATGCGTGATGAGCGGGCCGGTTTTGACGGTGCCATTCTGGAGCAGATGAATTGCGCGGATCCATGACTCCGGTGTAGATGCATTGCTGCCGGTCACCGTGAGCTCCCTGTAGCATACCTGATCCAGATCCCATGCCACAGATTTACCAAACAGACCAACCTGTACATAGCGTCCACGGCGGCGCACGAGGTGCAGCAGCTGCTGGGCTGCCGTCCCTGCCCCCGAGCATTCGTAGACGACATCCGCCCCAAGCCCCTGGAGGGATACATCCTGAATGAGTTCGTGAATGTTTCTTGTTTCCACATTGGCAACATAATCTGCTCCAAGGTCACGCGCCAAAGTTAAACGGTCTTGATCTGCACCGGTCCCCAGAACCACCACCGTTGCGCGGCTGGCTTTAAGGATCTGCAGAGTCAAAAGACCAATAGCACCCGGTCCGGCAATGACAGCCAGATCCCCCGCCCGTACCGTCGGTGCTGCGAGTAACACCCCGTGCACCACGCAGGCCAGTGGTTCGGTGATTGCCCCTTCGCGGTAGGAGATGTGTTCGGGGAGCCGGTGCACATTCTGAGCGGGGACAACAAGATATTCTGCAAATCCCCCATTCACTGCCGAGCCAATGGACTGCCGGTCCCGGCAGAGATTGGCATGTCCATCCCGGCAATAGCGACAGACGTTACATGTGTGGAAATAGGTCTCGGAGGTTACCCTCGCTCCTAGGAGCCGCTGAGGAACGTCTTTGCCGACTTCCACGATCTCTCCGGCGACTTCATGTCCGAGAACAACCGGCGGGCAGGCCTTGAACTCATCATGATAAATATGTAAATCTGTCCCGCAAAGACCGGCAGCGTGTACCTTGAGTTTAACCTGATTTGGGCCGGGGTCGGGTTCTGGAATGTCCGATACGGCAATATGTCCGATCCCCGGTGCGACCTTCATAACGGCCTGCATGATTCTAATCTTTTTGGCGCTTCCCCAAGAATAAACGGCTTTAACATTCGATGTGCATGAACGTTCATGCACATCGAATGAATTCGGACTGATTTGAATTCAGTTCTGGATCGTGACTTCATGGAAATTTCCAAATAATCCTCCGCTGTCTGGGATGGAATGCTTTGACGAGTAACTATTGTCTTTGGAATTTTGTATACTCTGGTTTTCGCTTAAGCCGACCGGTTTTATGTGGTTTACTACCCCCCCCCTTTTTTCACCCCTTAGATAGATTTATGCTCAGTTTTAGGCGGGCAGGTGTGATTCTGGCATTTTGGGCCATCCTTCTGCAGCCTGCGGTTTTTGCACAGTCCGTTGAGGTGCAAATGGTCAGCGGACTCACGGACCGATCACTCAATGATGTGCCGCTTTTTTGGTGGTCGATGAACGAAGGCGAAGCGGCTTCTTTCAGGATGCGGCCTGCACAGGGACTGAATGAACGATTCAGGACTCATGGATTGACGATCAAGATAGACATGACCGTCAATCTCTATGCTACAATGACAGCGACTCATGGAACGGCTTCCGGTTCGGTGATTAACATCGTCTTTGGGCCGGATGACTTTGATGAATGGAAAACCATACAACTCAATGTGAATGATGACGATGATGGTATAGGTGGTTGTTCGGGCGCACTTCCGACCAACCACTTAACAATCTCCGCCCTAGACAGTGACGGCAACCCTACCGGTACGCCGCAAAAACCAAGCACAGAATTCTGCGTCGTGGACGATGAGGGCGGCTACGAGGTTGTTCCACCAGATCCGATCCAAATTATTGAGGGAGAGTCGCATGAATTTACACTGCGAATTAAGGAAGGTGAGAACTACAACTCCGCTGATGCGGTTATCGTCCCTGATGAAGTCATGAAAGGGCATGTTGAAGCATGGAAAATAACCTCCATTAACGGCAGACCTCTTCGACGAACGATACGGAGCATATCGTTTCGTGAGAATGAGGGGATAACAGAGAAGACCGCTTCGCTGCTCGCAAAGGAAGATGATGATTTTGACGATGAGACAGGTGTGATTGTTTTCAGAGACTATTTCTCAATTTCAAGCCCTTTCGTCTATCATTTTACAGAATTGGCAGTGACGATCATTGACGATGACTCTCCGATTGATGCGCCGGAATCAGTGGTTATGCAGGAAGGATCCACAAAGGACTTTGCGGTCAAACTGTTAGCAGCACCTACGGGGGATGTGACCGTGACAATTACCGGGCATGAGATGTCCGACTTGGCAACTACGCCCCCGGATCCATCCAGCCTAACCTTTACGCAAACAGACTACGGGATGGAGAAAATAGTGACACTAACGGCAGATACCGATCCAGACCAGATAGATGACCGGGTCCCACTGACTCTTACAAGCCGTGGACCGGGTATTTATGATGGAGAAACGGCAACCGTTGAGGTGACAATTACGGACAGGGATAAGCCGGAGGTTGCGTTCCGCCTGGCCACCGGCAGTGTGAACGAAGGTACCGGCATTCCTTATGAGATCGAGGTGACAATTGATCCTGTGCCGGAGACCGGCTTTACATTGTTTTATACTTCGGAGGGGGGGAATGCGATACCAGACAAAGACTACATCATCTCCAGGAGCGTTTCCGTACCCGCTGGAGTGAGTTCGGTGGACATCCCGATAACAATTATTGATGACAATGATGTTGAGCGTACCGAGACAGTCATCGTTACGCTAACATCCCGTGCAAGATACACGGTGGGAACTTGGGATGAACATGAGCTGCGCATTACGGACAATGATCATCCGCCATCGGTAGTCACTTTCGACTCGGACTCAGGTACGGTGGACGAAAATGCCGGCACCCACAAGGTGAAGGTAAATCTCAGTAGTGCCGCGCCCGCGGGGGGATTAACCTTGAACTACGGTTTCGCTGGTACGGCAACCCGCAACACTGACTATACAGGCTCAGAAAGCGTTTTCGTACCCGCTGGAATGAGTTCGGTGAACATTCCGATAACAATTATTGATGACCTCGATGAGGAGGAAAGCGAGAGGGTGATTTTAACACTAACGAGTGGTGTGGGGTACACAGTCGGAAGCGCAAAAACCCATACACTGACCATCACCGACAATGATGTAACACCAGAGGTTGTTTTTGCTTCGCCTTCAAGCAGCGTGGGCGAGGGGGACGATACACAGAATGTGGCGGTCAATATCAGTCCTGCACCCGCAACAGACCTCACATTAAGATACAGTTTGGCCGCCGGGAGTACGGCAACCGAAGGAACGGACTACAGCATTGTTAACTCAGGGACACTTGATGTGGAAGCAGGTGTAGCCTCTGCGAACATTCCGGTAAAGATTACGGATGATGGTATGGATGAAGAGGCCGAAACGGTCATCCTAACACTGTCAGAAAGTACGGGCTACACGGTTGGAAGCACAAAAACCCATACTTTAACGATCACCGACAATGATGAAACCGCGGAGGTTGTTTTTGCCTTACCCGCAAGCAGTGTCGCCGAAGGAGAGGATACACAGAATGTGACCATCAGCATTGATCCTGTGCCCGCAGAGGAATTCACCGTAAACTACAGTCTGGCAGGCAGTACGGCGACCGAAGGAACCGATTACAGTATTACCGGCTCTGGAACCATCAAAGTAGCCGCTAGTGAAGCCTCGGTAAACATTCCGGTAAAAATTATTGATGACAGTGTGGATGATGATGACGAGTTCATTATCCTGACGCTGACGGATAACCCGGGCTATACGGTCGGAATGCAAAACGTCCACACTCTGACGATCACCGACAACGATACTCCGGAGGTCACCTTCACTTCCATATCAGGCAGTATAGGCGAAGCAGGCGGTACACGGAATGTGAGCATAAATATTCGTCCCGCCCCCGCAGCAGACCTCACGCTAAACTACAGTCTGGACGGGAGCACGGCACTGGAGGGAGCCGATTACCGCATCACCGGCTCAGGGACTGTTAAAGTGGACGCAAAGGCGACCTCGGTGGATATCCCGATAACCATCACCGATGACAGCGATGAGGAGAATGACGAGATGGTAATCCTAACACTGATAAACGGCACAGGGTATACCGTGGGAAAGAGCAGTAAACATACACTGACCATTACGGACAACGATGGATCAGCACTGCCAAAAGTTGCCTTCGCCTCCACTTCGGCCAGCGCAGGGGAAGGTATTGGTTCCCATGACATAACGGTAAGCCTGAGCGGGGCTGCGCCTGCAGGAGGGCTGACCTTAAACTACCGGTTCAGCGGCACGGCAATCCGTAACACCGACTATACCGGCTCAGAAAGCGTTCCCGTGGCTGCGAACGAGACCTCAGTGAATATTCCGATTGCCATTACCGATGATAACATTGTGGAACCTGATGAGACGGTGATTTTGACACTGACCGGTGGTACAGGGTATGATGTGGGGGGTGATCGTGAATATACCTTGGTGATTCTGGACGATGACGCAGTGATGCTGCCAGAGATTACTTTTGCGTCCGATTCGGATCATGTGAACGAAGGTATCGGCACCCGCCACAATGTGACCGTAAATATCCGCCCTGCATCCGCCGCGGGATTCATGTTGGCGTACACTCTGGAAGGCACTGCACAGCAGGACACGGACTACCGCATCGACGAATCCATTCCCGTGGACGCGAATGCGGTCTCGGTGAATATTCCGGTAAGGATTCTTGATGATGATCTAGAAGAAGATGACGAGACGATAATTCTGACACTGGAGACTCGTCCGGAATATACAGTAGGCACTGCAGGCACCTACACCCTGACGATTACCGATAATGACGAGGCGATGCTCCCGGAGGTTGCATTTGCTCTAACCTCTTCAAGTGTGGGGGAAGGTGTGGGTACCCGGAATGTGACGGTAAGCATCCACCCTGCACCAGCGGAGGATTTCTCCCTCAAATACAACCTGGGTGGCACGGCACAGCGTAATACGGACTATACGTCTCCCGAAACCGTTTTGGTCCAAGCAAATGCCACTTCGGTGAACATCCCGGTAACGATTGCCGATGATGACGAAGAGGAGCGTAATGAGACGGTCATCTTAACACTTGCAGACGGCACGGGATATGAGGTGGGGCATGCAAACGAATATACGCTGACCATCACGGACAATGACGGGACACCTCCCGTATTTACGCTTAAGCCCGAAGTTACCTTCCTTTCGGCTTCGGCCAGCGTGGCTGAAGATGTGGGTGCCTACAGCCTGACCGTGCGACTCAGCGCGGTGCCGGAGGAGAATTTCACCTTGAACTATAAACCGGGCGGCACCGCAACCGAAGGGGCCGACTATACGATTGACGGTTCAGGGGCCGTTTCAGTCGCCGCAGGTGCGACTGCCGCAAGTATCGTGATTGCGATTGCAGATGACAGTCTGGCGGAGGACAGTGAGACCATTATACTCACGCTGGCAAGCGGTACAGGGTATGATTTAGGAAGTGTAGATGTGCATACGCTGACGATCACCAACAACGATGCAACGGTTACATTATCCGCCTCTCCAAATCCAGTGGCCGAAGGCGATGCCGTGACCGCAACGGCCACTTTAACGAAGATGGTCGCCGGCGCGGTAACGATTCCGCTTGTGTTCACCCCGGGCACCGCCGAGGGGGACGACTACAGCACACTCACCTCTATCGTCATCAACCCGGACAATTTGAGCGGGACCGGCGCAATTATGACATCTGTGGATGACGACCTTGATGACGAGACATTCACGGTGGCACTCGGACCTTTACCTCCGGGAATTCTGGCAGGGCCACAGGCCTCTATGGAGGTCAGGATCACAGATGCAGGCACAAGAACCTCCATCGAATCGCTGGAGGATGTGATTCCGTCCGACTTCTCTCTGGAGCAGAATTATCCAAATCCATTCAATCCCTCCACTGCCATCGAATTTTCGATTACAAACACGCAACATGTTCTACTTGCGGTATATGACATGCTAGGGCAACGGGTGCGGACACTGGTGGATGGTACACAGCCGGCGGGACATCACAGCGTCCTGTTTGACGGATCGGGACTCGCCAGTGATACGTACATCTATGTTCTGCAAACCGAAAAGGAGAGGGCCGTGAAGATCATGACACTGCTGAAGTAGGCGGAGAGTATTTGTCTGACTGACGATTCGGACATGAAGGCAGGAAGCAGGAATCCCGCGTTCCGCTCCAATCCGCAAGCCATTACCTCCGCAAATATTTAACAAAAGTTCTGGCATCTGTCCAGACAACATCCGAATGTTTTAGATGCGAGTTCCCTGTGATGAGTTAAAATCAAACTGGCGGCTATGAAGGATGCATCAGGGAGAGTTTCTCCGCCGGCACAACCTGAGGTGGTGTCTAGCGGAGTTGGACAGGCATTTGCCGGGCGGGCGCGAAAACAGGATCCATTCTGAATGCTTTTGGTTTGCCCGGTGACTGGCGACAAACTTGCAAAGCCCTGAATCTTGATTACTGTCCCTAGACACCTAGACAAACCGGACCGGTTCTCTGCTTGGGTTGCCTCTATCTTATGGGACCGGATCTTGACTTTGAAGGCTTCCCTGAACCAACAACCCGACAGCAAAATAAATGGATATTTTTAAATTTATATGACACAGCCGCGTGCATCTACAGGGATCTCTGAAACCATTGAGTCTTCGTGAACAAGAAACATCTGGTCCACCGTGTTCACGACCACACACGCATGATTCGGGACGATTTGTACACGATCTCCAATTTGCAGGGTACTCCCTCCCTGCACCTCGCCCCAGCCGTGCTCCTCTGAAAGCCCCGTAATTTTTGCATGAGGATGGGCTGCACGGACACGGGGGTTATACAGGATACAGCCGTAGTCGGATCTGTTCTGCAGTGTGTCGCTAGTGAGTATCTTTCGTCCTGCATCCAGAATGAAACGCTCGGTACCCTGGGCAGTGCGGTGTCGGCTCACGACCGTGGAAAGAACCGTCAATGCACAGGCATCCAGCGAACAAACTCCAAGTTCGACCTGCATTCGGTCGTTAAAAATATAATTACCTGGGCGCACCTCCGTAATCTGGAAGCCATCTTTCAGTCGATTTTCAAAAAGATGGATGGAGGGGGTAGAGCCGATACTGATTTCAAAGGAGGATGGGTGAATGCACCCGGCTTTATGCAACTTGATCGCAACCTCAAGCATTCGGTCACGTGTCCGGGCCATGACTGCGGCCCGATTTGAAGGATCTTGAACGTATGCATTTCCCTCATGTGTCAGAATTCCACATAGATTCAGCCCTTTCAGTTTCTGAATTTCCGAGGCAAGAGCAACTATCTCATTCCCGTCATAGGGGACACCGCAACGATGATAACCCGTATCAATTTCCAGGAGCACATCAACAGAAATATCCACTTTTCGAAAGGCATCGGAGGCCCGCGCTGCCCCTTCTCTGCTGTCAATACAAAAAGAAATACGGGCTTGGTGTGCAAGTTTG
Organism: Rhodothermales bacterium; assembly: GCA_022821875.1. Lineage (GTDB taxonomy): Bacteria > Bacteroidota > Rhodothermia > Rhodothermales > Bin80 > Bin80. The sequence goes on along the minus strand of JAJECV010000074.1, from coordinate 19,949 downwards.
ATCAGGCGTTCAAGCTGCCTCTGACCTACCACGGTATAGGCAATGCGTACATCCTCAAAGCCATGCTCAACAAATCTCTCCGCTTCACTGACTTTCGCCACGCTGATTCCACAGGCACCGTGCCTGAGTTGACGTTCTGCAAGTTCGACGGATTTATGAGTTTTCGTGTGGGGGCGCAGGGAGACGGACATTGTCCTTGCGGCCATTTGTGCAAGATTCGCTTCCATGCGCCTCTCATCAATGAGTACGCACGGGGTTGCTAAATTGTCCGGAGTACTACGCATGATCAGAGGATCAAAGGAGCCGGGCCATTGAGTTTTGAAACTGGTTTATATCCATGAGTGCACATAATTCTCCTTAAAGGGAACTCTTAATTATTTGGACTGCCGGGCTTGCCTCTTCTTCCGGTTCGCCGCCTCCCGGCAGATGAAGTCAACGTAGGGCGGCTTCAGTCCGAACCTCTTTGCAACGGCAGCGAGGGGGTCTCCCTCTTTGACTCTGCGGACGATCTCGGCGTTCCGGGCCTGGAGTTGCTTTTTGTCATTCAGCCGTCCCCGCGGACGGATGCCCGCCTCCCGGCAGATGCGGCTGACTCGGTGCGGCGGCAGTCCGAATTCTCTGGCAAGGGCGGCCTGGGTTTCTCCTATTTTGACCCTGCGGACAATCTCCTGATCCCGCTCCCGATGTTTACTCCGCTCCCGTTCCCGGCTCATGGCGTGAACGCTGGTGCCAGACTGCCTGCAGATGTGAGTCACGTGATTCGTGGACAGACCGAACTTTCGGGCAACGGCGGCGGTAGTTTCGCCTGCCCTGATCCGCTCCACGATCTCCGCGTTCCGTTCCCGCTTCATTGCCCGGACGCTGATTCCCGCGTTCCTTCCGATCTGACGCACGCGCTCCCTAGTCAGCCCGAACTCTCTGGCAAGGCCGGCGAGGGTTTCCCCCGCACTGATCCGCTCTGCGATCTGCCGGTTGCGCTCCCGGCGTTCCTGTGCCTGACGTTCCTCCCGTTTTTTCCGTTCATTCCTGGAATTTATGCCCGCCTGCCTGCAGATGTGGGCAACGGCTGGCTGCCCCAGTTCGAACTCAGCGGCAACTGCATGGGTGCTTTCCCCTTTCTGGACGCGTTCCACGATCTGCCGGTTGCGCTCCCGGTGTTTCTCTTTGCCGGTGATTCCCCCGGCGTAGCAGATGCCGGTGACCGTGCCTTCGCTCAATCCAAATTCATCGGCAAGGTCGGCCTTGTTTTCCCCCGCCTGAACTCGGCGGATTATTTCAGCGTTCCGTTCCTTTCTGGTCATGCCGTCTTCCCTCGCTTCGCCTGCAGTCCGATCCGCGCAACGGCAGCCCATGCCGTGTTGCGCTGGTTCGACAGTTTAACCTTGTTTTCGCCGGTTTCAATGCGGCGGGCAATCTCCGCGATCCGCTCCCCCTGCTGCCTCCCGGTGACGATCGGTTCCTTTTTGCAGATGCGTTCCGCGTCCGCGATGCCGAGTTCCTCTGCGATCTGCACCACGGTGTCTCCCGCCCGGAACCGTTCAAGGATCATGCCGGCCAGCTGTTCCCGCTCCGCACCCGTCATCCGTCTTCCTCCGCCTTTGCCGCCTCCCGGCAGATGAAGCCGATGTAGAGCGGTTTCAACTCGAACGCCTCCGCCACGGCGGTTTTGGTTTCCCCTGCCTTGACCCTGCGAACGATCTCGGCGTTCCGCGTCTGGAGTTGCTCTTTGTCGTTCAACCGCGCCCGCGGACGGATGCCCGCCTTCCGGCAGATGTGTTGAACTGTGTGCGGCTTCAGACCGAACTCCCTAGCAATGGATGCCTGACTTTCGCCATCTTTGATCCTGCGAACGATGTCAGCATCGCGCTCCCTGTGCTGGTTCCGTTCCCGGTTGCGGTTCCTCCGCAATCCCCAGCCGTTGACTTCTGCATTCCGACAGATGAATTCGATGTATACGGGTTTCAGCCCGAACGCTTTGGCGGTGTCCGTGAGGCTTTCCCCTGCCTTAACTCTGCGGACGATCTCAGCGTTCCGGGCCTGGGTTTGTTCTTTGCTCCGGGCATGGAGGCTGACTCCCGCCTCCCGGCAGATGTGGCTGACGCTGCCTGCCGACAATCCGAACTCTCTGGCAACGGCGGCACAGGTTTCCCCTGCATGAACGCGGTGCACTATCTCGGCGTTCCGTTCCTTCCGTTCCCGCTGAACTTTTTCCTGCATGCTGACTCCAGCCCTCCAGCAGATGTCGCGGACATAACCGCGGTTCAGCCCGAACTCGGCGGCAATGTCTGCCATGGCTTCCCCCGCCTTGACGCGGAGAACGATCTCCTCGTTGCGTTTCTGTTTTGCGGAACGATCATGGCGTTGCTTGTACTTTCGAATGCCCGCCTTCCGGCAGATGGTACGGACGTTGACCGAAGTCATTTTGAATTTTCTGGCCACGGCCTTTGTGGGTTCGCCTGCCTTGATCCTTTCCACGATCTGCCGGTTTCGTTCCTGCCTAGTCATCCCTCTTCCCCCTCCGTGCCGGCACCGCAAACATACGGAATTTTGTATGACTTGATGAGGTTGCAGGTTGGTGTGTTAACTGAAGGTTACCAATCATTGGTTCCTCCCTTGGTTCGCAGCATGATGTGATCAATGTGGGTTCCTTCCAGCGCCATAGGCTGACCGCAGATGCCGCAAAGCCCGTCCCGATGGAGGTACAACTCCCTCCGTAGTGCTTCATTCCCTCGGGGCTGGCGATCTGCCCCTTTTTGTATGCATCTCTGCAGGTATGCGGGGGTTGTTGGCTCAGTCTCCTGAGAGCGGTCTGCCACACTCCGTCCAGCCCTCTGGCAAATTCTTTGTACGGTTTCCCATGCCGGTCCGAACTCTTTGGCAACCGCTGCGGTGGTTTCCCCCGTCTGGACGCATTCAACGATCTCGGTGCTGCGGGCGCTGCATTCCTGCCTGCGAAGGTCTTCGGCTCCTTTGTCCGCCCTCACGCATATCCGGCTCATGTAAGCCTTTGTCGTTCCGAACGCTTTGGCGACATCCGCCCGGCTTACTCCACTGGTGATCTGCTGAACGATCTGTCGGTTACGCTCCCGCTTGCCCCCTGCGTGTTCGGTCTCCAGATGGGCGTTACGGCAAAGCCATTTTGCGTAGCATGGCCTGCATAGGTGATAGTACGGGTCTAACGTCATTCTGAACTCCATGCTCATGGTGTGATAATTCTGACGGGGCGGAGGCGAAGTCCGGTTGTTGCATCCTGATTCAATGCAGGTACGCATCCGTTTCTCCCTCTCCTTTACCTCTGCCTTGTCGTTACGGGCGGCTTCCTTCCTTGCGGCCAGTTCTTCCAGAGACGGCGGGTTGTTTTGCCTGTACAGAATCTCTGCTTCCTGTGGGCTCATCGGAATGGGTCACATCTTATCCCGGCTGACCTTACAGACGGCAACGGAGCGCTTCGCTCCCATTGCGCAGTCGAAGGCCTGCTTCGGGCTTCCGTGGATATAGAATGGTCACTGGACGGTTTTTGGCTTCCGCTTTGGAACATGACGGGTTCCCGGCAGCGGTGCGATTGGTCAGTTCGGCGGGGATCCGGCGGGGCCAGAGTCTGCCAGCGCTGGTTTTGGGCTTTGGGCTGTCGGTCATGGGGTTCAGATGTCTACCTGTGGAACAGACATTGTGGGCGTGGGTTCCGACAGTGTGATACGGGGGTGATGGTGGATGTTCGTGCTTAACTGTCCATGAACTTCTAAAAATAGGGAATTATACCCATGAGAGTTGTTACTCATGGGTATAATTCCCAAACGAAACGCTCAACCCGTGAAAAGACCTCTCGGGAACGAACTCAGTCCTCTGGAAAAATTAATCGATACGGGAGAGCCTGCATTATTCCTCTGATCATCATTGGAGACGGTATTTAGAAAGTAGATTCATGCTCATATAAGGGCCTGACTGGAGACCTCGCCAGGAGGCACCTGCGAAACTTTTTCGTGGATGGAGGCGAAAAAATACTTTACTTTGCAACATAAAGTACTTTTCAGTGTATACGTCTTATGCGCATAGAATACGGGCCAGTCCAGAGCCGAAAAGAGAGCCCCCAGAATCAGGCAAGTGAGCATCTGCGATATATTCGCGATGTGATGGAGCGTTCCGCTTCCTTCACGGCAGTCCCCGGATGGGGTATGGTGACGGTCGGAGTTACGGCGTTGCTTGCGTCCTGGATTGCCTCGCTCCAGTCGACTCCGGACGGAACACTGCTGATCTGGTTTATTGAAGCAGTCGTTGCAGTAACCATTGCCATCTGGACGCTGCGCAGAAAAGCACGCAAATGCGGGGTGTCCCTCACCAGTGGCCCGGGACGCAAATATATTTTGACACTTGCTCCCTCCATGGTGGCTGGACTTCTGTTTACCGTTGCCCTGTGGCAGGCGGGGAATCAGGATCTTCTGGCCACATTATGGCTTCTGTTTTATGGTGCAGGTACGATTACGGGGGGGACAAGCAGTGTGCGAATCATCCCTGTTCTGGGGATTTGCTTTATGATGATGGGAATCCTCTCTCTCTTTCTTCCACCTGTCTGGATGCATCTGCTGCTTGCACTCAGCTTCGGAGGGCTGCATATTGGGTTCGGGTTGTATATCGCACGGAAATATGGGGGATAAAATTTTTTTCAACTCCATGAGAGTACTGCGAAAAAATCTGGACCCCCTGATTCACGCACGCGTGCGGCTTGGGATCGTGAGTGCGCTGGCAGCAGGCGAAACGCTTAGCTTCAGAGATCTGAAAATCCTCCTCAGCACGTCGGATGGCAATCTGAGTCGCCATACACAAAAATTAGAGAAAGCAGGATATATTGAGTGCATCAAATCTTTTCAGGGCAGGATGCCCCACACAGAATATCGTTTGACCCCCAAAGGGAATGAGGCCCTTCTTGCGTATATAGAGCAAATGGAGCACATGCTCCAGGTGGCTCGATCTGTAACTGCTGATCAGAACAACTTTTCAAATTAACATGGAGATGCAGCGAAGGATGTGCACCTGCACCGCATTTGGCCTCAGGCAGCGTATTGTAATTCAGGAGAAATAGTATGACAAGAGATCAGGAAAGTATAGAGAATCCAATGCATGTTGCCATTATCATGGACGGGAATGGCCGATGGGCGACCGAGCGCGGTTTGCCGCGTACCGCCGGGCATCATGCAGGAATTCGATCACTCCGGGAAACCGTGGAGACGGCCGTTCAGCGGCAGATTCATACCCTGACGCTGTATGCATTTTCGTCCGATAACTGGCAGCGCCCCCAGAGCGAGGTCAGGGCGCTGATGCGGATTCTGGCCGCCCAACTGCCTAGTCAGGCGGCTCGCTGTGTCCGGCAGAATATCCGGCTCAGCATCATTGGCCGGCGTGACCGCCTTCCAGATCCTGTGCTGCAGGCCGTTCAGAGGGCAGAGGCCCGCACCATACATGGCACCGCACTGCACCTGCGCCTAGCCCTTGACTATTCTGCCCGGGACTCTCTGACCCGGGCAGCACAGCATATCAGAAATAACGGGAATGGGGATTTTCTGCAGGCGCTCATGCGGGCATACAATGCGGACAGTCCCGTGCCGGACGTAGATCTTCTCATACGAACCGGCGGGGAGCAGCGCCTGAGTGATTTTCTGCTCTGGGAGTGTGCCTATGCGGAACTCTACTTTACGCCGGATTACTGGCCGGATTTTGACGGCACCAAACTGGATACTGCATTGTATGCATTCCAGAAGCGGCAGCGCCGCTTTGGTTCAGTGTCCGTCTGAGAGTCCGATTCATCAGGTATACGTTCCCTGCATGCATGTATGCCAGCCTGCCGGACTAGAATTTTGAAAATTTTGATGACTGACGGCACACTGACAGATCCAGAGCAAAGATCATAAGAGAAATATTGGATTAGCAAACATCCGGAAATGCCTGCCGCATGGCCGAGTTGAACGAGGCAATTCGCATCCTGTGGCAAAACTCATTCTTAGTTGACGCTAGACAGTGGCGGCGGACGGTGCCAACGGAGTAACTGCCAGACTATGCGGCATCAACCTGCCAAAACACAATCACAGCATTGCATTAGAAGACAATATCAGTCCAGAAGACGGTGGTGTCCCAGACAAGTGGTCCAAGCAATTGGTATCGATTTCGGCAGCATGGACGGGGGCTACGGGTGGATCCTTCCAAAGGGTGATCATCTCAATATTGGAGTGGGGGGCTATACGCATGTTGGACCAAAACTGCGCACTGAACTACAAAAACTGGTTAAATTCTACGGCCATGCCCCCGAAGCGTTATGGGGCCTGCGCGGACACCACCTGCCCCAGCGACATGAGACCTCGGCCGTTGTAAGCGGGAATGTCGTTCTCATTGGCGATGCTGCAGGTCTGGTGGATCCTCTGACAGGGGAGGGCATCTTCGCGGCCGTCTATTCCGCACAAATTGCACCGGCGGGTATCGCCCGTCACCTCAACAACAATACTAGTCTGGGAGCCTATCAGCAGAATCTTGAAAAAGACATCTTTTCCGATATCAGGGCCGCGAAAATATTGCACGATCTATTCTACCGTTGGCCCGGCATCTTCCACAGGATTGAGAGGTCAAAGCCTCTGCTGTGGCATGCAATGCTAACATATTTTTGTGGCGATGCCACTTATGTAGACCTGTCGCATAAACTGGGTCACCTCTGGCCTGTAATGCGAACCGCCTCACGCCTGATGCGTACAATCTCAGAGTTTAAGGATGGTGCAAAATAAATGGTCTTCACGGATCTGCATTTCTACTTTCCCCTCCCCTCCGCTAATTTGAGCGGACTTTGTCTGGAATTTTTTCGTTGTTCCTTCAATTTAGGATGGTTCTACCGGCATCGTTGTGAATCGACAGATATGAAGTTATGTTGGTCGGTGAAGCCGAGAAGATTTAATCATTCCGAACCAATTACGGTAGAACTTTATTCATGTGTTGAACCGAATTCATGGAATATCCTTTAAACCTTAAAATCCCCTATCTGGACCATCAGAGTCGGTGGAGCGCCATCTTTCGCCTGTTTCTTGCTGTGCCGGCAGTGATTGTCTTTCTGATTCTTGTGCTCACTATACCTTTAAGCTATGTTCTGGCCTGCCTTTCCATCATGTTCTTTGACCAATATCCTAGATGGCTGTTTGCGTTTAATCTGAGTATCTCCCGATTTAAGTTCAGACTTTTTGCATACCTGTTGCTGCTGACCAACGAATATCCATCGTTCAGCGAGATGGGCGGGATTCAAATAGAGGTTGATTATCCTGATAAGAATACGAAGTTGAGCCGCTTACTGCCTCTGGTGAAGTGGCTGCTCATCTTTCCACACTTTTGTGCACTCCTTTTGTTTTCTTTCATGCTGGTGTGGCTGATCACACCTGTGGCCTGGGGGTTCATCGTATGCACGGAGCGTTATCCACAGACGCTGTTTAAATTTCCCTTCGGCATGTTGCGGTGGATCCTCCGCGTATATGTTTACAGTTTGATGTTGACAACCGATCAATACCCATCCTTATCATGGGAGAGCTAGTTGATGTCTAAAACCGTCCTCCTTCTTCGTCATGGGAAATCAGACTGGAAAGCAACCTACGGACAGGATCATGATCGGCCGTTGAATCCGCGGGGCCGGCATGCCTCCGGTGCGATGGGACGCTGGCTTGCAGAACGCGGACCCCTGCCGGATCTTGTCCTCTGCTCTACCGCCGTCCGCGCCCGTTCAACCTGTAGGATCGCCAGCAAAGCAGGTGGCTGGAACACAGACATCCAGTACGAGCGTGCACTGTATCATGCTGCCCCCGGCGATTTGATCCACTACCTGCAAGAGATCCCGGATCACCTCCAAACCGTCATGATGGTAGGACATCAGCCCACATGGTCCATGACAGCGGCACTTCTGTCAGACCATGCGGTGCGCGAATTCCCCACTGCATCAATGGTAAGGATTGATCTTCCGGTTGAAACCTGGGAATGCTCCGTGCCCGGAGCAGGAACGTTTATCTGGCACCAATTCCCCAGACAGTTAGCCAGGAAATACTACCATACCAACCCGTAAAACCGAAATCATCGTGAAGTATTCGACTCCTGACGGATGGATCACTAACATCCCAATCCTCCAGGTTTCAACGGTACAATTACCGGTTATCGGCAGGCTCCAACCCCAATGTTTCCCCTTTCATGATTGCAGGAACCCCCTCCGTCATCCATACAGGGGCAGGTGCATCCATGAGATAATGATCAAAGAACTGCTGCATACGAATAGCAAAGTCCTTTTTATTGGGATACTTGGAGAGGCCATGGCCTTCTCCGTTATAGTTGAGCATCCAGACGGGCTTCTGCAGACGTCGCAGAGCCACAAAAAATTCAATGCCTTGGTACCACGGCACCGCACCATCGTCATCGTTGTGAAGCATGAGAACCGGGGTTTTGATCTTGTCCGCCTGAAATAGCGGAGAATTGTCAAGATACCGGAGCGGAGTTTCCCACAGAGTGCCTCCAATCCGGCTTTGAGTGCGTTCATACTGAAACATGCGGCTCATGCCGCTGGCCCACCGGATCCCGCCATAGGCACTGGTCATATTCACCACCGGTGCTCCTGCTTCCGCAGCAGCAAACAGGTCAGATTCTGTAATCATATAGGCGATCTGATATCCTCCCCAGCTGTGTCCCTGTACCCCGACGCGATCCGGATCGACAAAACCCTGATTGATCAGCATGGTCACCCCGGGGACAACCGCATTCAGGGCACTCTCGCCTGGATAACCTACCTTGTAGGGGATATCGGGCACAAAAACCACATAACCCCGGCTGACGTAAAAAGAGAAACTGATAGAGGAACGCGCCGTGGCGGGGGGCCGGTACCGGTGCAGACCATTGGACATCTTCTCATAGAAATACACCATCATCGGATATTCTCTTGAGGGATCAAACCCGTCTGGCTTAAATAACATTCCCGTGAGCGGAATCCCGTCTAGCGATGTCCAGTGAACCAACTCAGCCGTGCCCCAGCGGTAATCAGACTGCTGAGGGTTAATCCTGCTCACCTGCTCCATATCCGACAGATCCAGGCTGCCCGTCCAAAGGTCCCTGGATTCGATAAAACTCTCGCGTGTAAAGAGGAGCTGATCGGCGTTTTTGGCTTTTTCAGGAGATCCAAAACGCCTGTCCATCATGACCATCTCCGACGGAACTTCATTTGAATCAAGTTCCATACGATAGAACCCGGATGCTTTTGTATCCAGATCCAAGGCCGAAAGCATGAGTTGATCCGGAATGAATTCTTCTTCCGAATCCAGTTCAACATAGCGAAATTGCAGATTTCGCTCACGGCCAACCCCGCCTGTCACATTGCGCGGTGCAGAGGTCTCGTCGGGGTTCACTGCCCAGATGTCATGGCGGTCATAAAACAGAAACTCCTGATCACTGCTGCTCCACCCCGCACTTCCGTACGGATTAGGGGCATACGGCCAGTCATGGATTTCGTTGTGAACCGGCGAATCCATGGATGCGGTCAGATTGACCGGTTCTCCACCATCTGCTGCAAGAGCCATCCAGTTGCGTCCATCCCGGTCCCACCATGTAATATATTGCGCATCAGGGGAAAGAGAGGGGCGGTACTGAACGCCCTCAAGAACGAGTGTGCCCGTACCGTCAAGCACATTGACCACATACGTATCATAGGCTCTGGGGGAATCCCAGCTGATCTGTTGCTGATAGGGCAAGCTTGACCAGCCAAGGGCAATGTCTGCATCCCCGTCTGATCCCACCGATACATCCGGCATCCCTTTATGTGCCAGTTGCGTGATCTGCCCCGTATCTAAATGAAGAACGGCCAGATAAGAGCGTTCTTTTTCCCGCTTCGCATTCACCAGTTGCATGGGTTGCAAAAGCGGATCGCGCCAGTTCCAGATATCCAGAACCGGAGCTTCGTCGTCCTCTTCTTTTTCAGACAGTGGCCTGGGGGCCGTACCGAAGTAGAGACGGATCCCATTTTCTGAAAATGACGGATCTTCATGGGGACTGATCCACCAGCCCGCAGGAACGGCATCGCTGGCTGCCGTTGCCACTGCACGGACGCTGTCGGCACCGGCCTGCCAGTAGTAGAGTGCATACTCTTCGGGGTCCGCTGCAGCCCCCTCACGACTGGACAGGAACGCCAACTGGTCTCCGGCTTCATCAAACGTCAAGCGCTTATAGGCTCCCCCGCCAGCGAGGAGCGTATCCGCGGCACCAGAGAAAAGATCCACCCGCACCAGCCCGGTATCCAGCGAATCCCTCCCCTCAAAGATATACACCAAATGGGCCCCGTTTGGTGAGAGCAGATAGTCCTGGACCTGTATAAAACTAGTCTTATCCGTAGTTCCAAAGTTATGTATGTGGAGGGTATTGCCTTCGCCGACAGAATCCGCTCCTGTTTTTTCCGAAAGATACGCGACCACATTGGTGAAGTTGTCAGGGATTTTAAAGGATTGTACACGGGGGACATACTGATGTGTACCCGTTCCAAGATCTAGAATGCCAAGGGTATCCTTTGGCATCTCGTCCTTCTCAAGCTCTGCCTTGCGGGCAGCCCTGAGCGTATCTTCCGATGGGGAGATCAGATACACTGCATACCGGGAATCATGTGTGAATTGGGTTGTATTCCCTCTAGGGATCTTGTACAGCTCATCATCGGTGAGACTGCGGATCACAAGGGTTCCATCTCCCTTTTCAGGGCCGTATTCATAGAAACTCCACTGACCATCATGTGAGATTCCCCGGTCAGAAATGCTGTTCCAGATTTCGTATACCGTATGGTCCAGCATTTTTTTCTGCGCATTGGCATTCATGCAGAGCAGGGACAACATAAGCAGGAGAAAACAGGTGCGGTACATTGGGTTCATAGATCGTGATTTAGGTTGTTATGACAGGTTTTTCTGGTCTCCGTCCCAGGTTTCTCCATGCGGATAGGATCCCAGGATACGCAGGTCGGTGGTGAGTTCATCAAGATGCTCAAGCGCCCGCTGAAGCAGGGGGGCTGCACTGTCCCCTGCAACATCCAGATAAAAAAGGTAATCCCCCGGCCGGCCAATCAGCGGCCGGCTTTCCACCTTGTACAGGTCTATTTCACGGAGAAAAAATACAGCGAGGCTCTTAAAAAGGGCACCGGGTATGCTCTTCTTCAGGGCAAACACGACGGAGGTTTTCAGTGGATTTTTTGTGGGAGCCGGCCGCACCGCATCTCTTGGTGCCAAGGCCAGAAACCGCGTATAGTTGAGAGTATGGCTTTGCAGATCGGTTGCCAGAATCTCCAGGCCGTACTCCTTTGCCGCCCTTGCAGGTCCGATTGCGGCACTCGTGAAACCGGCTTCCGCAGCAATCAGCTTTGCCGCACCCGCGGTATCGTAGGTGGGGACAACCTCACTCCAGCTGAGTTTTTCCCTGAGAAACGTCTGACATTGTCCGAGCGCCTGTGGATGCGAAAGAACGCGCTGGATCCCCTCTAACCGGACACCGGGCTTCGCCATCAGAAAATGACGAATGCGCAGTTTGACCTCCCCCGCAATCCTGACCTGGTGTGTACGCAGAAGATCATAATTGATATGGACACTGCCGAAGAGGGAATTTTCAATGGGAATAATCCCGCGCACAACGGTTCGGGCCTCAACGGCCTGAAATACATCCTCCATGGCAGGAACCGGAACGACACGACAATCCGGATACAGGCGGCCGGCCGCCTCCTCGCTGAATGCACCAATTTCTCCTTGAAATGCAACTTTCATGGCTCGGGGCATAGATCAGGTGGTTGAAAGAATTTCATGAGTACGGATCGGTTTCGTATCAGATGTTCCGCCGCTTCCCACCGCTCTGGTATGGGCGGAGTGTTCTTATGGCGATGACCGGGTTTCATCAGTTTCACGGGAACAGGGTATCTTTGCCGGGTGCCATATAGCCGCGTCTCCTGTTTTCTCTGCGAAGCCCCGACAGTGTATAGATATTGCTCTTAAGCTGATTACAGGGGCCGCAAAGCAGAACACGGTTCGAGATGTGATTGATGCCTCCATCGGAGCGGGGCGTATTATGGTCTAATTGCAAATAGCGCGGATCATCAAATTCCCTGTCGCATCCCTGGCATTTGCATCCATACTGTTCTAACAGATGGTCATACATCTGCCTGCGTGACCAGCGGGGCCCCTCCGGCTCCTTCACGCGCACTTTCACGCGTAGAAATGGAGCAGCTTCTTCTTTGTCGTCAGTCCGTTCGGGAATCTGATCCGTAAATACAATGTCCTTGGGAAAAAGATAGCCATCAGGATGATCCGTATTCTGAATTAGCCCTTCCTTTCGCAAGCGCTGTACGATTACGTTTTTACACTCATCCCATAGATCCATGCCAACCCACTGGCGATCCAGTCTCTCCGCAGCGACAAGAGTTGTAGCGCATCCCGCAAATGGATCAAAGACTATATCTCCCTCATTGCTGGATGCCTTGAGGATACGTTCGTACAGAGCAAGTGGTTTCTGGGTAGGATAACCCAGACGTTCTTTTGATCCTGACTGGAGGCTATTTATTCCGGTCCACCAATCTTCTGGAATCTTTGGCTCATCAAGGTAATAGCGATATATCTTGCCTGTGGCACGGACAATTTTATCCTGATATGGACGACCATCTTTATCAGTACCAATTCGTCCACCAAAGCTCTTCTTTCCGGTATCCCGAGGTATGCCAGCAGCTTTCCCGTCAAAGTGATACTTCCGGCTTTTTGTGTAATACAAAATCACATCATGTTTTCGTCCCCAATGGTGCCGGCTTTTCCCTCCAACGTTGTAGCACCAGATAATCTCATTCCTGAACTGCCTGTATCCAAAGATTGCATCCATAGCGGCCTTCAGATAGTGGCTGGCAGTCGGATCGCAGTGAAGGTATATGCTCCCTGTTGGCTTCAGAATACGTCGCATTTCCAGCAACCGCACTGCCATAAAGCATAGGTAAGCACCCATGCCCTCGGAATGAGCATGTTGAGCGGATTCAATGGCTTCCATCAATCTGGGGTAGTCATCTTTCAATTGATCAATCCATTCCTGATGCACATCCTTTTCCCAACTCCACCGGTCCTGAAAGCGTGCCCCGGCAGCAAGACTGTCAGGAGTCGCATGGAAATCTTTCCCCTTGTTGAACGGTGGATCAATCGCAATCAGGTCTACGCTCCCGCTGTTCATGGCCCTCAGAAACCAAAGGTTATCGCCGTGAAACAGCGTACGGTTTTGCCAATTGGCACAATTTCCCGGTGCTGGAGATTCTGCAGGCATAATGCTACGCAATCAGATCTTTATTCCCCGCTATCTCATCCGCAGTCTGCTGTATTTCCGCATTGCCGGGAAGCCTTTGAACCCATCCCGGCATTGAATTTTCCTTGCGGTGTGACCGCCATCGTTTCATCATTTTACAGGACACTTGGGTTGGGGACTCCAGCCCGGATTTCTTCAAGAATTTGCTCGGACCTTTCACAGTTACATGCGCTCAGGGGCACTGATTCCCAGGATTGAAAGGCCGTTATGGAGGGTAATCCTGGCCGCCTGCGCCAAGGCCATGCGTGCCATTGCAATCCCTTCTTTTTCCCCAAGAATACGACATGAATGGTAAAATCGGGTAAAGGCCTCTGCAACACTACGCAAATAGGTCGCAAGTCGGTGCGGCTCACATGTCTCTGCACAACTGGAAACCACCCTCGGGAAACGAATAATTTCTTTGATCAGAGCGATTTCGGATTCCTCAACAAGGAGCGCCAGACTGGCTGGACCGGGATCCGGCATGAGGTTGATCTCCGCAGCTTTCTTCAGGATGGAGCAGATACGCGCATGGGCGTACTGAAGATAAAAAACGGGATTCTTATCACTGGCCTCCCGTGCTAAGTCAATATCAAATTCCAGATGCTTCTGAGCAGATCGCATGATAAAGAAATACCTTGTCACATCAGGGGTCACCTCATCCATCAGTTCATCCAGTGTAACAAAATTCGCCTTGCGTGTACTCATTTTCACTTCCTGCCCGGCGCGAATCAGGGTTACGAACTGGTAGATCATCACCTTGACCCGTGTCGAGTCAAATCCGAGCACCTCCAGACCACGCAGGATATCCGGGTACGTACCAATGTGATCCGCACCAAATATGTTAATCAGGATATCAAAGCCGCGCTCCATCTTGTCAACATGATAGGCAATATCGGGCAGGCGGTAGGTTGGTTCCCCGGTTCGCTTCACCAGCACTGTGTCCGATTCTTTGCCGAGACTGGAGGTCTTGAACCAGATTGCACCATCCTCTTCATACACCATATTCTGTGCCCGCAGTGCATTCAGGGTTTTCGTAACCGCCCCCCTCTCATAGAGGCTTTTTTCGTTGAAATAGCTGTCCATAGCGATACCGAGATGCTCCAGTGTCGTACGGATTGCGCCGAAAATGACCGATTGAGCTGCGGTTTCAAACATGTCATTGTCTTCGCGGTCCAACAGATCAATCCCGTGCTTCTTTGCCAGCTTCCGGGCAATCTCCGTGATATACGTACCAAGATATCCGTCTTCAGGAAAAGAGTCGGGGACGATGACCGGCTTGTTCCCCGCGCCCGCCAGTTGTTTCGATTGATAGGTCTGCCGGTGACCGATGGCACGGGGCAGATCCGCAAACGGCTGGTCCTCCTCGGCCGTCACCTCCTCGTACCGGCTTCGTACGGAAGCGCCCAGAACACGCATCTGCCGCCCGGCATCATTGAAATAGTATTCACGGGTAACTTCATAGCCCACCCATTCCAGAAGACTTGCAAGGGTGTCGCCTAAAACGGCGTTCCGTCCATGTCCCACCGTTAAGGGACCGGTAGGATTTGCGCTGACAAACTCAACCAGCGCCCGTTTTCCCCTGCCGGAATCCGAGCGGCCAAAATCCCCTCCCCGCTCCAGACAGGCTCCCAGTTCACGGTACAGGTACCGGTTGGAGCATTTAAAATTAATAAAGCCCCCTCCCGCCACCGAAACCGAGTCTATATAGAAGGGATCCCGCTCCTCAGCCATGAATGCGGCGACAATCTCTTCTGCAATACCCCGTGGAGGTCGACGCAAATGCCGGGCAAGTTTCATCGCACAATTGGTGGCAAGGTCTCCGTGATCCGGGTTTGCGGGCACGGACAGCTCCGGCACAAAATCTGCCGGCACGGACGCAATATTGGTCAGAATGCGCTGAAGAGCTGCGCTGAGATAGTCTTTCATCTTAGATCTTGGTCGGCCAACGCCATTTAAACGGTGAGAGATCAACGGACGGAGACTGATCCAGTGCCAGTGCGGCCAGTGACTCCCCAACCGCCGAACTTGCTTTAAATCCGTGACCGGAGCAGGCACTCCCGATAATGATGTGTTGATGGTCTCCGTACATCCGGTCAATGAGATAATGCTGATCCGGCGTATTGGAATACATGCAGATCGTCGTTTTCCGGCATATTCCTGCCGCTTCCGGCAGGATGGTTTTCAGTATCCGGTGTGCCTGGATTTTATCTTCCGCCGCAATCGTTCGGTCAATCTCGCCGGGATGTGCAGCGAGTTGGCCGGCATGATGCAGACCGATCTTGATTCCCCTACCCAGATCAGGACATCCATAACTCTTCAGCCCACTGTCTTCCTCCATAATAAATGGCGGACACAGTTCAGGCCCGAAGTTCGACCCGTTCGTCTGGAACCAGGAATTGGTCACGCGCTCAATCATCAGGGGAACCGGGGCGAAGTCCTGCATCCAGGCACCTGCTGTCAGGATCACCCGTGATGCCGCAAAGCGATCCAGATCGGTTTTTACGATGACATGGTCCTGCCGGACGCTGCAGGATTGAACGGGAGTTCCAAACCGGCACTGAGCACCATGCATGGCCGCATGTCGTAAATGAGTCCGCACACAGCGCTCCGGCTGAATGTAGCCCGCCTCAAAATCCATCAGGGCAGCCTGACCGGGCTGGAGGTGATAGCCGGGATAGCGCCGGCGTACTTCATCCGAGGACAGGATTTGGTGACGGATATTGCCGGCAACTGCACTTTTCCAGGCGGACTGAACCATTTGACCGTCTTTCCGGCCAATCGTGAGACACCCTCCCAGATGCATAAGTTTGATTGCCGATGCGTTTTCCAACTCGGACCACAGGGTATAGGCCCGGTTTAAGAGCGGCAAATACTGTATCCCCTCGGAATAGGCCTTGCGAATAATTCGACTCTCACTGTGCGTAGAGCCGTACGCATGTGGCGATACAAAACGATCAATCCCCAGCACGGAAGCTCCGGAACGGGCGACATGAAACAGTGCCGCACTCCCGGCTGCCCCCAATCCAATCACGATAATGTCAAAATGAGATGAACGCAATGATCCTACCAGTAGAGCGCAAATTCAGCCCGCCTCATGTAACACGCCAAAGCAATGCCGAGCAGTGCAGTATTGGTTAACAGGGCCGAACCGCCATAGGATAGAAAAGGCAGGGGAATCCCGATCACCGGCAGCAGTCCAAGCACCATCCCGATATTCACGCACACATGGATCAAAAATATTCCGGCAACCCCGGCAACAACAAGGTTTCCGATAGGATGATCAATCGCCCGTGCCAGCCAGAGCAGACGAAGGATCAGTGCAGCAAAGAGCAGCAGAATCAGGATTCCGCCGACAAATCCCCATTCTTCCCCAATGACCGAGAACACAAAATCAGTGGATTGCTCAGGAATATAGCGACCCTGCGTCTGGGTTCCCTGCCGAAATCCCAATCCAAACCATCCGCCGGATCCGAGGGCAGCTTTCGACTGCACAAGGTGAAACCCCACATTCGTGCGGTATTCATCCGCTTCAGGGTTGGAAAAAGAGGCAATACGGGCAACCTGATGCGGCTGCAGTACATATTGCAGCGCAAAAGTGGCAATGCCGAAGGTCATGGCACTGGCAACCACCCCCGCGGCCATCCACACCCGGCTGCGGGTTCCATACCATGCAATGATCCCGACCAGTACGGTAAACCCCAGGGCAGCCTGCCAACTGAGTATAGCCAGATACCCGGCAATGGGAAACAGGATCAAGAGCCCAACAATCCGTAGCGGAATACCGCTGCAGAGTGCAAGAACCGGCGTAAGGCCCACAAATACAAGTGCGGTTCCAAGGTCATTCTGGAGAACAATCAACAGGACAGGTAAGGCTAGAACGCCGGCCGCAATCATTGCGGCATTCATGATGGAATTCTCTTTTCTACGTGATGCCAACACTAGCGCAGCCATAAGCAGAACCCCGACTTTTGCTAATTCGGCAGACTGAAATCCGACAGGTCCAAGGTAAATCCATGAACGCGCCCCTCCCACCTCACGGCCAATCAGCAGCGCCAAAACCAGAAGTCCGATGGTGACCAGATAAATCCATGGAACCATTCGAATCAGAAGACGCATTGGCATAGAAAGAATGATCGCTAAGGCGACGGTGGAGATCACCAGCCACAGGATCTGCCGCTGAAAACTGTTCTGAACGGTATTCAGCAAAAATTCCTGCGCTTCGCCATGGGTTGCACTATAAATTGCAATCAGGCCACAGGCGCAGAGCATCACCCAGATCAGGAGCGTTGCAAAATCAAGATTTCGGTACCACTGTCGCATACGTTATTCAGCGGTTGATATAAGGGACTCGCTGGTTGCGGACAGTGCACGCTGCATTCGGATATCAGTTTGCCAGGAGGGGGGGATCTCTCTTTTGAGATATATCTCTGCGAGAAGGCTGGCGATCGGTGCCGCGCATAGACTTCCCCCGCCTGTATTTTCACACTGGACGGCCAGAGCAATCCGGGGATGATCAAAGGGTGCAAACATGATAAACACCGAATGGTCCGTAAAATTGCCCGGGGCCTGCGCAGTCCCCGTCTTTCCCGCACTCGGGATGCCGGGAATCTGGGACGCTCGCCCAGTTCCTGCCTCCATCACCAGACGCATCCCCCTGCGTACCAGATTTACATAGGCCGTATCAATCCCCAGATGAGATGGATCGGATATAGCAGGCAATTTTATCCGTTCATTTGTTTCCGGCTCCACTAGATGAGAGACCATATGAGGTGCATGCAATGTGCCCCCATTCGCCAGCGCAGCTGCATATCTGGCCAGTTGAAATGGCGTAACTCCCATATCTCCCTGGCCGACACCGAGGTTCATGATAGATCCTTTTCCCCAATATCTCCCTGTTCGGTTAAAGTAGGCCGAATCAGGGATAAATCCGGCGGTCTGCTCTCGCAGATCAGTCGGAGCTTCGACACCGAAGCCAAACCGGTTCGCATACGTTTTAAAGACATCTAGATCCATCCTGTGGGCTAACTCAAAAAAGAATGTATTGCACGAATTCTGCAGGGCCTGCACAACATTTTTATGACCATGTACATCCAGACACCGAAAAAAACGCCCCTGCCCGAAGGGATGGTAACCGGGACAGAAAATCGTTGCCTCCTCTCCTTCGTCTCCGAGGAGACCTTCTGAAAGTGCCAAAAGCGCCATGAACGGTTTCCAGGTTGATCCTGGAGGCATTAAATTCATCGTGGCCCGATTGTACAGGGGCTGTTCATCATGATTAACCAGAACTTGCCAGGCATCGCTCTGGATACCCTCATTGAACATTTCGAGCGGATAATCCGGCTTGCTGACCAGTGCAATAATTCCCCCGTCATTGGGATCTAGTGCAACCACTGCACCGCGTTTATTGACAAAGAGAGATTCGGCAAGTTCCTGAACACGATAGTCCAGAGTAAGGTGAAGGTCATAGTTTCCTCGCGGGGGCTGATCTCCCTGTCCCTGTGCATAGGACATGATCTCCAGCCCGTACACATTTACCCAGCGCCGGGCAACTCCGGGGATTCCCCGCAGCCAGGGTTCATATCCCCGTTCAACTCCGGTTCGCCCCAGAAAATCTCCCTGCCGATAGAGTGACGAGTCAGATTGCTGATCAATCGCATTGAGTTCTTCCCGATTGACTTCCCCGATATATCCCAGTGCATGTGAGGCACGAACATTGGTCGAATAGTGCCTCCGGTGTTTGATTTCCCATCCAACACCAGGCAGCCAGTATGAATCCTCAAGGATGCGACTATACTGTTCAAATGAAACATTTGTAAACGAGGGATAGAGCCGGTAGGGATTATGCTCCTGCGCTTCCTCAAGACGCAGGCTGACGACCGATTCAGGGACACCCAGATGCTCTGCCAGCAGCGGTATGCGGGTTCGGTCAAAGTATCTTGATGCGAGAGAAATCGTATAGGTCGGCATATTCTGGACCATGAGGGTACCGTTACGGTCGTAGACCAGCCCGCGAGCCGGAAGTACACGTATATCACGCAGTGCGTTGCCGCGTGCAATTTCAGAGAGGCCCTGACGCTCGGTCACCTGCAGGCGAAAGAGTTGAAAACTCAGGACCGACAGCACAAAGACAACCGCAGAACAAAAGAGTAAAAATCGGGTTCGTGTCAAAGCAGCGGACAATTATTGTTGGGAATTATATCTATCAGTAACAACTTACTGCATAGTCTCTTTGGTGCTTCATCACCCGTTGCCCGGTTGCAGGCTTGCGCTCCGCAAGGACAGGTCTTACATAGGCTCCACAACCCGTTCGGCACAATTCGTGCCAGGACGCCATCCCCGACTCCCGGATATTTACGGACGCATTCGAGTCCGCATTCGCTTGGTACCCGCACGTCCGACATAGAAACTCGGACTGCTTTTGCCGATTCTTTGCGTTCACATAGGAACACTTACTACATGTCTGCGATGTATAATGCGGGGGTACCTTGATCACCACGCCTCGCTCCCGCAGGAACTGCTCCAGTATTGCCCATCCTGTTCCCAGTATTGAGCGGTTCAGTCCTGCTTTCTGTTTCACCTTCCTGCCCGGATTCTCCACCGTTCCTTTCGCGCTTGCG
>JAJECV010000035.1 GCA_022821875.1 Rhodothermales bacterium | reverse complement strand
CTGCTGTTGCTCATGTCCGGCAGGCCGACAGAGAAATCAGACATGAGCTGAAAATCGTGGAAACAAATTGGTGCATCTCGGCTTCGCAGCTAGCTGCTTCGCCTCAATGCACCAATTCCCCATTGTAAATTTTAATGCCCCAACCCTTATCTTAGTTGTCACCGACACCGTCCATAGTTGACGCTAGACACGCCGCGAATCGCTGTCCAAACAGGCACACAAGGCGACTCAGTGTCGCAGAGAGATACCGTTTCAGGTGCTTGTACGTGATGCGGCCGAGGCCGACTTTGATGCGGCCTGCAGTTGGGAAAATCTGCACGCAAGGCTTGACCGGCACGGGCTTCGGCTGCTCCCCAGAAACAGTGGACTAGTGGTCACCGATGGTCATGAGTATGCAAAATGCAGCAGCGTGGCCCGCAATGCATCCCTGCGCCGGCTGGAAGCACGCTTCGGTGAATCCTGGCGCAGTGCAGAGGATATTTCACTGGACAGGCAGATCCAGAAACTCAAGCATGTGAAGATTGCCGACCTGACCGTGATCGGCAGACAATCCATTGCCCGAGAATTCATCCGTCTGGATATGAAAGCGTCTGGGCTCCAGGCCCGACTGGGACAGGCCATCTACCGGTCACTGAAGAAATTGGCAAATGACGAAAAACAGCGGGAAGGGATTGGACTCTAAACCCGGCAGCCTTCAAGAGCGTGCACAGAAAACGATTTCGGACCATATCCAGAGGGAACTGGCACCGGTCCTTCGGGCACTAAACCGTAACCAGACGGACCTGCAATCCTGTGTCCATCAGATGAGGATACTTTTGCGGGTTCAACAGGAACCCTGGAGAAAAGCCGCGACGATGCTGTGGGGGATTGTTCTAGGCGTACTTCTGTATGCATTCCTGCAACCCGGGATTCAACATACCCATGATGCGTGCACCCTGGGCGGGAAGATCACCGCAGCATGGTCAGCACTCTCCGACTCCGAACGCGCTATGATTGAACGGATCGCCAGCGAATAATCTTGCCTGCCTCGGAACAGCGGATCCACAGAACCTGATGTACGGCTGCAGAGGAACTTAGTGCGGACTGATCGGAGATGCCCATTGGTACTGACCGTGCCCTGTATAAGACCTGAACTCCTGAATAGCACAGAAAATCATGGAGATGCGAACGATTATAAAAACGGCATGGGTTGAGTTGCTATCTCTAAAAATTTTTGGAAATATGTTTTTTTATTGAAAAATATATGAAATTCATAATCTTCAATAAATCTTCACAAAAAATCCATCAAAAATTCACAATTTCTAAGGCTTTTCGTGTCAGTTTTTGCCGTATATTCGTTTAGTCGCTCACTATAGGGGGATGCGTCGATATCGTAATGGTGATCGTCGTGCAAGTTGCCAGACTAGTGTGTTAGACGGTAATACTTGTTTTTTGTATTTGTTACGACAGATATAGTGTCACCTGAATTTTTGCGTACATTTATGATCTGCATTTTCTGGACTTTCCAGATGACTCCCGTGAACCTAGTGCGCCATATGTATACTTCTGTTCAATGCGTAGTTTAATCCTGGCTTTTTTGCTCAGCGGATTTTTTCCGGCTATCTGTGTGTACGCTCAGAGTCTTACCGTGAGCGGCTATGTAGAAGACCGTCTCAGTGGCGAGCGTATCCCTGATGTAGAAGTCTACTTTCCGGATCTGGAACGTGGAACAACCACAAACCAGTATGGCTTTTACAGTTTCACGTCTGCCTCCAGGCAAATGAGGCTGCTTGTATCCCATATTGCCTACGAGTCACAGGAATACGATTTCACGTTATTGCAGGACACGACACTCAATGTCACTCTTGTGCCCCGTGAGGTTAATCTTGACGAACTGGAGATCGTCGCGCCGCCCAACCGAATGGTGGATAATGTGCAGATGAGCCAACATAACATTGAGATCGCTCAAATAGAGACACTGCCGGTGCTTTTGGGAGAGCCGGATGTTCAAAAGGTGCTGCAACTGCTTCCTGGAGTTCAGGCGGGGACAGAAGGAAGCAGCGGTCTCTATGTTCGCGGGGGGAGGGCGGACCAGAACCTCATATTACTGGATGGACTTCCGGTGTATAACCCTAACCATCTTTTCGGGTTTTTCAGTGTGTTTCCCGCACAGGCCATGAAGAATGTAAAACTCCTGAAAGGCGGGTTCCCTGCACGGTATGGAGGGCGCCTTTCATCGGTCGTGGATTATACCATGAAAGAGGGAAACCTGAGACAATACATTGGACAGGCATCTATCGGCATATTATCGTCCCGTGTGTTGATTGAAGGGCCTATCAAGAAAGAGAAGGCATCTTTTCTGCTTTCCGGGCGACGAACATTTGTTGATCTGTTCCTGGGGGCACTTGACCGTCGCAGTGCAGAGCGGCAGACCGTCTACTTTTATGATCTTCACTTCAAGGCAAATTATATCGCATCCAAACGGGACCGTTTCTATCTGAGTGCCTATGCCGGACGTGATCTACTCGGATACCGATACGATTCCGGAAAAGATCAGGAGAATGCTGACGCACTTATCCCCGACAAATCGGAGATAGATACGGGCTGGGGGAATTACCTGCTGGCACTTAGATGGAACCGAATTATTGGGGACCGGACATTCATAAATGTTTTGGCAGGCATGACCTCATATCATTATGCGCTGGAACATCAAAGAACAACATCAGAACCGGATTTGAAAGAACCAACCCGAACCTCTGAGGATGTGTGGGATTCGGGAATCACGGATCGTATCGTCAAAATAGATGCGGAACACAATGCAGGATCCCGACACTACCTGCGCTTTGGATTAGAGGGAATCTGGCACCGCGTGCAGCCCGGGCGAACTCAACGTCGAACCGAAACAGAAAATGAAGAAAAGGAATCCATAGAGAATCAGTTCCCGACCGACCATCTGGAATCAGGAACGGTTGCCGCCTATGTTGAAGACGAAATCTATCTGAGTCGGAAATTTCGTATAAACATCGGCCTTCGGGCCTCAGGGTATTTCGTTGATGGCGGGCCTTACTGGTCTATTGAACCCAGATTGAATGCCAGCCTGCGACTTTCTGAATACCTTGCGGTGAAAATCTCTGCGGTTAGCATGCAGCAGTATATTCATTTGCTAACCCAGGGTGGGGCGCGGCTTCCGAACGATTTATGGGTCCCGAGTACGGAACGCATCAATCCGCAAAGGGGGCAACAGGTAGTGGCAGGATTGGCCTGGAGTGAGCCGAATGGCAGGTATGAGATATCGCTAGAGACGTATTGGCGGCGTATGCAAAAACTTCTGGAGTACGAGACGGATGCAAATATTCGAGGATCGGCAGTTCTGAATTGGGCCGACTTGGTTGAAGAGGGAGACGGGCAGGCAGTCGGGCTGGAAATATTCGCCCAAAAGAAGGCGGGAAGATGGACGGGCTGGGTAGGCTACACCCTGAGCAAAGCCACCCGGAAGTTTAAAAATCTGAATAATGGGGACTCTTTTCCAGATGGATTTGATCGCCGACATGATCTTTCAATTGTAAGCCGATATCAGATCAGGGATCAACTTGAATTTTCGGCAGCATGGGTGTTCGGGAGTGGTTATCCAGTTTGGCTTCCGGTTGGTCAATATCCGACTCGCGGGGCTATCGTGATGGATTTCGGGCCGCTGAACAGTTCACGAGCTCCCCATTACCACCGACTGGATGTGGGATTTCATTTTGAAAAAACGCTGTCATGGGCAACACGCACATTTTCCATAGGACTGTATAACGCGTACGGACGGAGGAATCCATCTTACGTTTATGTACACAGCAACCTTGATCAGTATTTTTCTGGTAATCCGAATATAAATCCCCCCCAAGTGCGAAAGGTATCCTTGTTCCAATGGATCCCATCCCTGTCTTATCAACTGGAGTTCTGATCATGCCCTTACGAATCAGCCTGATTTTTCTTGTGACGCTTGCTGCCTGCGAGACCACCATAGATGTTGACATTCCCGGGGATTACAAATCTCTCCTGGTAATAGACGGTGATTTTAATCCAGACAGCATCTGGGCTATTAAGGTCAATAAAAGTGTCCCGTTTGGCGGCTCCATAAATGTGTCGGAATTATTCGTTCAAGATGCAACCGTAACGATATTGGGAGAATCCGGACAAAGCGAAACCTTGGCGCATACAGGAAGCGGCATTTTTCGATCACAATCTGATACCTATCCTGCGGCAGGGGAGGTTTATCGCCTGGATGTAATATCCCCCGGTTTTGAAAGCGTTCACGCCATATCTCATGCTCCCGGACTTCAATCCGCCTTTTTAGATATTCAGGCCGTAGATACCGAATCTTCTTTCGCACACACATACCATTTGCGCTTTAGCGTAACAGACCTTCCCGGCAAGTCCTATTATCAGGTGCGGATAGATCAGGTAGAGCCTTCCTGCCTCCGAGAAGGAGTTCCCCTTTACAACAATATAAATTTTAATAGCCCTGAGCCCTCCTTCTATCATGATGCCACTACATTGGATGACCCCCGCAATGCACTCAATGCATCCAGTGGAACATTTTACGCACCTTACTTCTCTGATCGGCTTTTTGAAGATGATGTGCGTGAGTTTGAGATCTTTGTCCGGGTGAGCATTTTTGAAAACAAACCGGTACAGCACCTCAGATTGGTCGTATCCAGTGTAAGCGAAGAACAGGTACTGCATGCCCGAACCTTTATCCTACAGGATGAATATTTATTTAACGCGGACCCCATTTTGGGGAGCGCAATCAATATTTATTCCAATATAGAGGGAGGTCTGGGGATCTTTTCCGGATACACCAACAATTCGTATCGCATTGATTCCGAAGGAAACGAATGGACAGAAAGTGAGATCTGTCCATAGACACCGATCATCAAGCCGCTTAAAGCCATCGGGAGATATGCCTCTCCGTGCCTGTCCAATAGGAGATGCTCCGACATTTTCATCAGAAATCCCAGAAGAAAGCTGCGAGAATATTGCGGGACAGATTACTCTGTTTGCCCTGCGGTAGCCTAAAATTGGGCATATCCTTGATTCGCATCCCCTGTGTTTTTGACCCCCTGACATGCGAATTCGGTCACACGGCTGCTGTATTTTGAATCCGAACCGGCCCTGACGGAAAAGATGTCCTACGAGTCATCTTGTCTGCCTCGTAGCAACAGGCCCGTGGCATCCAGCACACTGTTGCGTACGACCTTATCCCCTCACAAGGTCTAATAACGTGAAGCAGACTACATTTCTGGCGGTTTTTTTGCTGATCAATCATCTGGTGCAAGCGCAGCAGCCAGCTCCAGAGCGTATTGTAACTGTGTCCGGGCCGGTTCAGACGGCCATTGATCAGCAGATCTCCAGTTTCAATACCGGAGGGCGGGCGGAAGTACTGCGGCAGTCCGATGTGCTGATCTACCCGTTCGGAATCTATCAGCCCGTTTTGACCTGTACCGTACTCCGAGCATGTATTGTCGAACTTCAGGCAGGGGAAGCTCTGATCAGTCTGATTGCCGGAGATGATCAAAGGTGGCTGATTCATCATACCGCAACCGGGACGGGGGCGGAGACCGCCATCGTCTCCGTCAAACCGATTGACTACAATATCACAACGAACCTGATTATTTCCACAGACCGCCGGGTCTACCATATCACGCTTGACAGCCCACCCTATTCCACAAAGCGGAATGCGTATAACCCGCAGCATCCATACACGCGGCACATCCGGTTCTACTACCCTGCCGAACACAAATTTGAACCTGTATCTGCGGGCGAACCGGCAGACCCTCCCGCTGCCCTTTCCCTGAAGAAATTAAATCATCACTACACCTGGCGGGCAGAAAAAGGATTTCCATGGGTTCCCCCGGCGGTATTTGATGATGGCGAGCGCGTTTATATACGGATTCCCGCCCATGCCTACTCGGAAAATCAGCCGCTTCTCAGCATTGGAACGCGGGGCAGCGAGCGCTGTCTGTTGCAAAATAGATCAACTTGACATAACTAATTTTGCTCAAAAACTTCCATTTTTGCATCTGATTCTGTTCGGGATCCTTCCATCCCAAGCGAATCGTTCATCGTGGTAGGGGCACGGGGTTCTCTGGATGCCCCGCACGGATCCGACCGTGTGTATTAACGCAGTCGG
>JAJECV010000141.1 GCA_022821875.1 Rhodothermales bacterium | reverse complement strand
TTGCAGGTGACTTTCACGCGAACTCAATTCGGAGGCTTTTGTTGTCTAGCCAGGGGATTGGCAGATTTACTTTGTGGTATTCGGCATTCATGAGCAGTGGGTTGTGAGCTCGCCGGGGATACTGGACGATAATTTCTTTTTCTGTGAGATGGATTATGGCTCGTTTTGGAATCAATTCCCTGAACAGGGTTCGTGTTTCGGCGAGTTCCTTTCGTTGCCCGACACGTATTCCGAGGAGGCGGTAGAGCAGCCCGGCAATGAGGGTAAGTTGTAGATCCACATGAATTTTCATGGGAACGGTTGCACTCAAGGCATCCATATGAAAGAAGTCAATCGTATCACTGATAACATTTTCAATCATCATTCGGCGGGCATAGCGGTCAATGATTTTGGCAGGGGCTAGTTCGGTTTGATTGGTAATCAGAAACATGAGTTGATCCCGTCCTAGTCCGTCGATGGCAAGTTGACGGACTTCATCGGGGTATCCTTGGAGTCTCACTTTCTGCTCCAGGACACGCGGATGTCGATACTTGCGTCCAATATTGGTCAAGGTGATGGAGTTCCACTGATTGGCAGGTTGTTCCCGTGCGGCCTGGACCATGGATTTATGCCGTTTTCGCAGCGTAATAAAGCCGATCTTCTGCGCATGGATCTTGGCCAATTGGGCATAGGTCGTCACGCCACTGTCAAAGACCAGTTCGCTCGGTAAGGAACCGGTTCGTTGCTTCCAATCCTCAATGAAATAGTGGATGGCCATCGAATGATCTTTTTTGTGTACGGTGGTGTTTGCGTAGGTAAAGATGCGCGTGGAGGCATCTCGGACCAGAAACGTGAGAATTCCCAGTTGTCGGCGACTGCGTTTGCTCACATAATGTTTTTCCATCAACGCCTGATCTCCATGGTAGGGGATGGTATGGAAGTCCAGATCAAAGGACTCTCCTTTTTCTTTCAGTCCTGGATCAAGTTGCGCGGCGGCATCAAACCATGCGTGCGTAAACTCCTGAGTAAAATGGGGATCGCACCGCCCGGTATATTCGGTAAGCGAGGAACGTTTCGGAATTACGTTGAGTCCGGCAAAGAGGGCTAATCCTTCATCCAGGGTCTCCGACATGACACGGGAAGGTCGCCCGATCCCCCAGAGTTTGAGTGCCAAAAGAGATCGAACCATGTGGGGGGCCGGGATCTTGTCGGATCCTGGAAAATCTTTGACCAGCGCGTCCATGTCCATCTGAACCAGATCCGGCATAAACAAAAAGAGTCCTCCGCAGGAGGTCGAGAATGGACGGGGAGACAGATCCAGAGCACCGAGATCCGCTGGCGGGGCCTTGATCGGTTTCGGTTTTTTGGGTCCACATGGTAGCGAGGGCACACCTGCGGCTCGGAGGACCTTACTGATGTAGGAGGAACTCGCTGAGCGCCCTTCCTCTTCCAACAGTTGCTGAATCTCATAAATGGAGACTTTCCGGGTTTTGCGTAACTCCAGGATACGTGCACATAACGAGTCCGGGGCAGGTTCTTTTTTGGGAGTTGGTAAGAAGAAGGACATGCTCGGATTTTTGCGGAATTGACAGCAGAGGTTCTTGAAGGTCCCCAAGGTGTAGCCAAATTTTTGGGCAACATCTTTCCCTGGGGTGCCGCTGAGATAGAAATCTCTCAGGGCTTCATACTCCCGCTGGTTTTTATCCGATGGATGCTCGAAGAAGGTTCTATAAATAGTCATAGATATTAAGACATAATGATACTAACTGTCGATATATAGAATATTTTCCACAATTGCAAATATTCTCCATAATTCTTCTAAATGTACGCTGACTTCGCTCAAAACATACCTCAACCGTACCATAGATCATGCTTTACAGAGGATGGAAAATTAATTGTTTTGTGATAGAATATATAATAGTGTCTTTATAATGATAACTTATTCGCAAAATATCTCCCCAATTAAACTCCAGAATCCCCGCAACCACCGATAACTGCCAAATGCATCCATGAAATGATCTTGCACACAGCACCGCAAGTCCTCTCCGTCACGATCCTCCCATTTTCTTAGGACAGAGTGTCTAAAACGATCCATCCAGATCTCGGAGAAACCCCGAAAAGACAGCCGCACAATTCATCCATCCCCTCAGATTAACCCGAATATCGCGCCTCTAAACCCTATTATCCGCGGTCACCTACAAATCACAGGATGGGAATTCAGGCTAACCCAGTTTCACAATTTCGCAGTGATACAAAGATACGGATTTCTCCCGAACCTTTTGCAAAACATCGGGGACACGCACCTACTCCATAGATTCGGAGTAGAATCACATCCAAGCATCCCGGCTGACTGCAGATCACCGCCCCGCGCTATGACGCTCATTCATCGAATGGTTCTGAAACAGCTCCCTGGCCCGTTTCTGGGCTGGCTGCTGCTGCTGATGTTCCTTTTGCTGATGCAGTTCCTGATCAAATTCCTGCCAGATCTGGCAGGCCGGGATCTTCCGATAGGACTCATCTTGGAACTGATCACCTACAACCTTGCCTACATGGTAGTGCTGGCCGTCCCCATGGCAGCCCTGCTGGCCACATTAATGGTCTTCGGGACACTTGCCGAATCCCGTACATGGATCGTAATCCGTAATTGCGGCATCACGCTCTGGAGTTTTACCTGGCCGGTACTGGCCGCGGCGGCCCTTCTCGCCTGGGGCATGACCTATTTTAACAATGTACTTCTTCCTGAATCTAATTTTCGGGCCCTCAATATGTGGCAGACGATTCGAAGTGCACGACCAGGATTTGATCTGGAACCAGGAGTTTTCTATCAGGAAATTGATGAGTACAGCATTCTGGTTCATCGGCGGGATGGAAATACACTCCATGACATTCTTATTTATGACTATACACAGGGAATTGCCAATGGATCAACAATTCGGGCCAGACAGGGGGAGTTGATCCCGCAGGGAGATTTTCTGGATATGATCCTCAACGAAGGCGAAATGCACCGGCTCTATCGGCCATCCGATATGCACGGAAACGAACGCTATGAAAAACTGACCTTTGAGAAGTTTCGCCTGCGGCTGGACCTGAGCGAACTCGGCCTGCAGACCCAGGCGCAAACCAGCGGCTACCGATCTGATCGCTCCACCCCTGTAAATCGGATGTTTGAGATTGTGGATTCACTGAAGCATCGTCTCACAGAGCAAACCGCTGAATTGCAAAGCATGATGCCGCGCCCCCGCTCATCGGAAAAGTCCACACCCATGCCACCAAGTCCCCCTGGGTATGAAGCACCTCCCGCACATTCATTTTACGGAAATTCACACGCCGATTCCACCGCTCCCCGTCGCGTTTTAGAAGGCTTAACCACCGATCAGATGCGCCGAACCTATCAGCAGGCGCGTGATTACGGACGGACTGCGCGAACTTCCGCTGCCAGTAAAGGGCGAAGCCTAAAACAAACCGCTGTGGCGATCAGTCGCTATCAGGTAGAGATTCACAAGAAGTATTCCATCTCCATTGCCTGTTTCATCTTTGTCCTGATTGGGATCCCCCTTGGCTTGAGCATCCGCCGGGGTGGACTCGGAGTCGCCTGTCTTACAGCCGTTGGGATCTTTATTTTTTACTGGGTTACTCTGGTTCAGGGAGAGAAACTCGCAGACCGGGAATTACTCAGCCCATGGCTCGGCATGTGGTGTGCCAATATTCTGATTGGTGCCGCCGGCATCTGGCTGTTCATCCGGGTAACCCTTGATCGGAAAGCCCGACCAGGGTATGCGGCAAGGCCTGAGACAAAGAGTCATAAATAGGACATGATTCGCAGCCCAATCGCTGCAAACAAACGGCCAGTCACGGGAGTCTATCACCCTCATATTCTCGCTCACCATCATAGAAAAAGACACCTGTCGCCGGACAGGGCTGCATTTGAACCCATCTCCAGACATAGCGAATGCTTCCAGAGCCCCGATATGCCCCTCACCCCGCCTGCTGTGATTGGAGATACAATTTCTTTTTTAGAAGTTCAAGGGACGATATAAAGACGGAAGTTCGCACGCATCAGAAGATCCACGACCTGGAATGCTCTATCTAGTCCCTACTCCAATCGGTAATCTGGCCGATATTACATTTCGTGCCATCGATACCCTCAAATCGGTGGATCTTATTGCATGCGAAGATACGCGGTCATCCAGTGTGCTTCTTGCACATTACAGCATCCGTACACCGACCATCAGTTACCATGATCATAACGAACGCACGCGTGCACCGCAGCTTATTGAGCGCATGAAGACCGGCCAACAGATTGCACTGATCAGTGATGCCGGATCGCCGGGCCTCAGTGATCCCGGATTTTATCTGGCCCGCCTGTGCTGGAAAGAAATGATCCCGGTACAGGCCCTGCCTGGACCGACCGCACTGATCCCTGCCCTGACTGCCAGCGGGCTCCCTTCGGAACGCTTTGTATTTGAGGGGTTTCTGCCAACGCGAAAAGGTCGAAGACAGCGTCTGGAAGCAATTCAGGCAGAGACGCGCACCGTGGTGCTCTACGAAAGCCCGCACCGGGTGATTCGAACCCTGACCGATCTGGTCAATCTGCTCGGGCCGCAGCGGACCGGAGGGCTTGCCCGGGAACTCACAAAAAAATTTGAAGAGACCCGCCGGGGAAGCCTGCAGGAACTGCTGGACTGCTACCGTGAAAAACCTGCGGTCAAGGGAGAGTTCGTGATTCTCATTGCACCGCCAACCTTCCATTAAAACGATGTCCATTACGTACGTAAAATCCTTTACCCATAACCCGTTCTCCACCAACAGTTACGTCTGCCATAACGATTCGGAGGCGGTTATTGTGGATGCAAGCTGCTCCAATGAGCGGGAAGAGGCCGAAATTGCCGAATATATCCGTTCCAATGACCTGACCGTGCGTCACCTTTTGCTGACGCACGCCCACATTGACCACATTCTGGGATGCAGTGCACTCTCAGAGAGATTCGACCTTTTCTGGCAGGCCCATCCGGATACATCAATATGGCTGAAGAGAGCCCCCGCGCAGGCACTCCTGTACGGCCTTCAGATAAAGCCCGTCCCCAAACCCGGCAGATGGCTCAGGGAACAGGATACCCTCACCTTCGGGCATGCAATCTGGCGCATCCTCTATACCCCAGGCCACGCACCGGGCTCCATCTGCTTTGTTGACGATGCCAGTCAGTTTGTGATTGCAGGAGATGTACTGTTTCAGCAGTCCATCGGCAGGACCGATCTGCCTGGAGGGGACAGGGGGACCCTGATGAAATCCATCTTTCAGCAATTACTCACGCTCCCGGATGAGATGACCGTGTACGCGGGGCACGGCCCACCGACCCGCATTGGTCTGGAACGAATGCAGAATCCCTTTCTTCAATAGCCCTCGCCCGCAGTATCATCCACAAGTGCACGGACTTCCTGATCGGTTAACCGCCCCCCTAGCCTCATAATTGACTGATAGACAAGTTCCCCCATATGATCACAGGCATGAAATCGATCCTCCCCGTGATACTCATCCAGGCTCGCCGCCAGGGTCTGTACATGGTCACGGTCTGCAATGCGGTCTCTGCGCATCACTTCAAGTAATGCCTGCACACGGCCGTCACTCACACGAACCCGGTTGGCCATCAATGCCCGCTCTTCCTTGCGATATTGCTCAATGGCGGCCGGCGGAAGTACGTTCGCAACCGCTTCCATAAACGGTGCATTGGCTTCATAGGCCTGCGGCCGATAAACCTGAATATTCCTGTGATGACTCTGCTGATCAAAATCAATGGGACGAAATCGATAGTTGTATTTCTCCAGATCCGGGGTAATGTCCACCACAAAATTCCCCGTATGCATATCCCCCAAAAGCTGCAGCAGACAGCGGGTGTCAAATTTGATAAACTGTTTGGCTAAGCGGACCAGATCAAACCGGTTCTCCGGCATCGCTGTAGCCAGAAACACATCCCCTGAAACCCCTACAATATGCTCTTCTATCGTCGTGTCATCCCGAACAAAATACTCAATCCGGCTTGGAGACAGTAAATGCTCAAGCTCAAGCCCGTAGATCCGGTTGGCATCTGTTCGTTTCACATAGTAGTAGTCAAAATTCTCATTGAGTGCATTCACAATCCGGACCCTGTAAGGGAGTGTATTTCCATATAAACAGATGTCGACACGATCTACATAGAGATGCTGGATGATGGAAAGATCTCCGTGTGCACGCAGATCTGCATAGGTGACAAGCAGATCACGATCAATCTCCTGCTGCTCGCCGGGCTGATAAATCACACTGGCCCAAAGCGTATCCCTGCCATCCTCGTCATAGAGCGGCACCGATTCCACATACCGGGCAAGATCCTGATAGCGTACCCCCCTGACCTGAAGCCTTTCATAGCGATTCAAATATCCTTTGAGATCTTCATTCAGAGAATAGAATGCTTTTTTCCGACTTACCAAGTGCCGGTTAAGACGAATTGAGCCTGTATCCGTAGTATTCATGAAACGTCAAAGCAAATACAATAAACCCCGCTTGATCCGCCCAAAAGATTTTTAAACAGCAGTCCTTATTTGGGGTACAATCAGGTGGTCAGAGCATATTAAATCTCCCCTCTCACACATTTGATCCATCTTTCAATGCCTGTATACGCACTTCTGCTGGAGTATGATGGCTCAAAATACAGTGGATGGCAACGACAAAAGACACATCCCACCATACAGGCAGACATCGAAGAAGCCCTGCGAACATTTCTGCGCTGCGATCAACTCCGGATCACGGGATCCGGTCGAACGGACGCAGGCGTACACGCCCGAGGTCAGGTTGCGCACTTTGAATGCCAGGCAATGACCACTGTGCAGCGGCATCGCCTCGTCAGTGCCTTGAATGGCCTGTTGCCTCCCTCTATTGCCGTACGCGCAGCTGCAAAAACCCACGACGATTTTCATTCACGCTACGATGCAAGGCGGCGAACATATCACTACTGCATCTCCAGTGTACCGCTGGCACTGGATCGGAGTCGGCGCCTGTTTCTACCCTCTGCACTGGATTATCCTCGTATGAATCATGCGTGCAGCCTGCTGATTGGCACCCATCATTTTGGGGCATTCTGCCGAACGCAAAGTGCAACGGTCAATCGTGTCTGCAGCGTACACTATGCGCAATGGGAGCCCGAGACACGACCCGGATACTGGAAATTTGTCATTGAAGCAGACCGTTTTCTGCATGGCATGGTACGCACATTGGCAGGCACCTTAATAGACATCGGACGGGGGCAGAGATCTGTTCAGGACCTGGAACATATTCTAGACTCCCGGGATCGCCGCAATGCAGGCCCGGCGGCCCCCGCACATGCACTTATACTAGATCATGTAACCTACATTGTCCCTCTCTTTGACGGATGAATGGACCGGGACTTATGCGAAACTGCTGGTTGATCAGTCTGATCTTCCTCGCATGTGAGCGACCATTTATAGAGGCTGCCAAGCCTGAGCTGGTCGTGATTGCACCTGATTTGACGGAGGTACAGACCTCGACGATCATTACAATCAGGGTAGAATCTATACATTTCCGTGCTGTGGAAGGAGTAAATTTGAACGGCATCCCCATGGATCCAGCTCCCCCCGGGCCCGCATATTGGCAGATCCAAATCAACCTGCGCCTCGGTCTGAATACGTTTTTTCTGGAAGCAACCGATCAAGGGGGAATTTCCCGAAGGGATACTGCCTATGCCGTGTTCCTGCCGCATCGTATTTCCCGGGATGCACCTGCATTGCCAGAGGGGCGAGGCGGCCATTCATTGGTGCGCCTCCGGGACGGAAGCCTTATGGTAAGCGGAGGCGCCCGTCAACAGATGAGCCCTGCACAGGGAGAATCCTTTCTCTTGCGCCGCGGCTCCGATTCCTTTGTCCAAATGCAGCAGCGACTGCGTAAACCAAGAACCGGACATACGGCCAGCGTCCTGCCAGACGGCCAGATCCTCATCGTCGGAGGCAGCCGCATTGATTCCCCCGGCAGCGTAAGCGATTTGATTGAAACCGTAGAAATTTACAACCCTGCTGACCCGGAACCTGCGTTTCATGAAGTCCCCGTACAGGGACAGCCCGTCCGCCGAGCCAATCATAGCGCGATCATCCGGCAGGAGAATGGCGAACTGCTCCTTGATCTGGTCGGAGGCTACGGGGATCTGCGCTACGGCTCCAATCCCTTCTTCGGGATTCGCAGGGATCTGCGTACTTTCAGAATTGAACCGGATGGACTCACAGCCCTGAATACCGCCGCTTCCGCTCCATCCATTGAATATCCAACTGCGAATCATACTGTAACCCGCGCCTCACCCGACTCGTACTTTACATTGGGAAGCCAATTTGAAAATGGAACGGTGATAAATGGAAATATGCGTATAGACTATCCAAGGGGGGCCGGCCCCCGTCTGTCTCAATTACCCGGGCTGCTGACTCCCCGCACCATTCATGCAACGGCCCCCGTTCTGAATGGACTTTTTGCGGTTTTCGGCGGTCGGATAGAATCTTCCAGGGTCGCGACACAAATGGAGATCTTCCACGAACAGACCCATCAGTTTTTCTCCATGCAACCCTCACAGGCACTTGCGTACCGCTATGATCATACTGCAATCTCAAGAGGAATCCGAACGGTGCTTCTGGTTGGCGGATTTAACCCGAATGGAACATCTATCCCGACCTCCGAGTATTTTGTTACACTCTCTGAGTAATTCTTATAACCCCCTTATACTCATGCGGCGTGACCGAATTCTAAACTGGATTATTATTGCGATTGTGGTGTTGGTCGTAATCCTGCTGTTTAATCTGATCCTCGGATTGGTCGTAGGTCTGGCCAGAGCTGCGATCCCCATCCTGATCATTCTTTTCGTGGTTGGCCTCGTTTTACGGTTCATTGGCACACGGCGCACTTGATCAGGCGTATGGCACTCTCGCGGTTGCTTGAACCGGATCGCCGCTTTATGCGCTCCGCCCTCCAACAAGCCGAGCAGGCAAAAGAAAAGGGGGAGGTACCTGTTGGTGCGGTCGTTGTGTATGGTGAGCAGATCGTGGGCCGAGGGCACAATCTGGTCGAATCCCTTCAGGATCCAACCGCCCATGCCGAAATGATTGCCATTACTGCCGCCTGCGAAACACTCCAGTCCAAAGTTCTTCGAGGCTGTACGCTTTATGTTACCCTTGAGCCCTGTCCGATGTGTGCGGGGGCAATCGTACTTGCCCGGCTGGATCGTCTATGTTTTGGTGCAATGGATGCGAAAGCAGGAAGTGCCTCCACGCTCTACAATATTCCGCAGGATAAGCGGCTCAATCATCAGACAGAGGTCGTCAGCGGCGTGGAAGCAAATCAGGCAGAGGCACTGCTCCGGGATTTTTTTCAGCAACTCCGAAATATGCCTTCATAGATCCCCCCGTCATCACATGTCGTATCCATCATAGTAACCATGAACGACCTCGTAATTATAGGGGCAGGCCCTGTCGGTCTGGCCTGCGGCATTCAGGCAGGAGAACACAACCTGAGTTCCATGATCATTGATAAGGGCACGCTCGTCAATTCACTGGTGGGCTACCCCACGCACATGGAGTTCTTTTCCACCGCTGAACTGCTTGAGATTGGAGGCCACCCCTTCCCCACGCTGTCCACCAAACCTACACGCCCGGAAGCCCTGAAGTATTACCGCCGGGTTGCCGATGTAGAATCCCTTGACCTGCGACTCTACGAGCAGGTACAGCGTGTAGATGGCACGGACAATAACTTTTCAGTCGTAACAACAAAAGGAACCTACCCCTGTCGTAAAGTCATTGTGGTTACCGGATTTTTTGACGTTCCGAATCTGCTGAATGTCCCCGGCGAAGAACTCTCAAAGGTTACCCACTATTATCGGGAGCCCTACGCTTATGCCGGGCAGCAAGTGGCGGTGATCGGAGCAAAAAATTCAGCCGCCAAAGCGGCGCTGGAGTGCTACCATTACGGTGCCGAGGTGACCCTCATCCATCGCGGCGATGCGCTGTCGGAAAAAATCAAATACTGGATCAAACCAGATATTGAAAACCGTATCCGAGAAGGCAGTATTGCTGCACATTTCGGCACCCGGGTGACCGCCATTGAATCAGAGCAATTGAAGCTTCACGGCCCCGGAGGGGCATTCTCCCTAAGCAATGATTTTGTGATTGCAATGACGGGCTACCGTCCGGATTATTCCTTCCTGGAGGCATTAAATATCACCATCCAGAAGGATAGATTCCAAACCCCGTTCCATCATTCGGAAACCTTCGAGACGAATCGCCCCGGTCTCTATATTGCCGGGACCGTCTGTGGTGGTCTCCGTACCAGCCGCTGGTTCATTGAGAACGGGCGCTTCCATGCCGCGCAGATCATGCGCCATATAACTACAGGAACCGTAGAGCCGTTAAAACTAGGTCAGCGTTACTGGAAAACAGCCGAGTAGATATCCGCTGCCGATCATGCCGCTGTGCAGAGCCGTGAACTCGTATGGACCTGTCCAACCCGGCCCCTCAAGGTTCGATATCCCGGACTGAACCGTCGATAACCGAAACAATTCCCTTATATTTCCCTGTCTTGCAGAATCTTTGTCGCTTTTCCTGAGAGCGGTCATTGAACTCAATTCCCTCATCCTTTTACATTCTGGACATTATCTCTAACTTAACATGAGAGTACCTTTGATCGTCTGGCTGGCCCTTCCCTTTCTAGGAATTCCCGTGTTGGGCTCCACATCCCCGATGCCCGAACTTCCCAGACTACTGTCCGCAATGGATTCTGCATTTGACCATGGTGAAAGCGATTCTCTGGCCGCGAAAGTCACCGGCAAAAATACTCCGGATCCATCCGAACAGGATGAAGATCGTCAACGCCTTACCTTCACAATCACGCCAGACATCACCATCGTCAACGAGGATGGCGGAGCAACCACGATCACCCTTACCGCAGAGGTGAATACCGGCTCTCCATATGCCACCCAGCAGATACTCCCCATCACGATAGAAGGCTCGGGGCGGGCGGATGCGGTTGATTTTGAAAATATCCCGGGCTTTGACATCGTCATCCCGGCAAACACAAGGAGCGGATCTGCAAGCTTCACGCTGACTCCAGAAAATGATGATGTAGATGAAGTGAATGAAACGATTACCATCCGCAGCACGAATCCTCTGTTAAATACCACGCCCACCCCGATTACACTGCAGGACGACGATGCACCTCCGCGCGGTGTCGTTCTTCGTGCCAGCACGAATGCACTCTTTGAAGAGTTCGGGGAACAGGAAATCACAATCTTTGCAGAAATCAATCCCGGCCCCCCACATACAACCTATGCGGTTGAGCAGGTGATTCCCATTACCGTTCGCGGATCACAGGCCCCTGGAGTAGTCAAATTTGCACCTGTGGCCGACTTCACGATCACGCTTCCTGCAGAGACCGCAAGTATCGGGGTGACCATTACCTTCATTCCAGAGAATAACTTCGTGGATGAGGCAAATGAGACGATCACCGTTACAAGCACATCTCCAATTTTGTCTGGCGGGGCTTTCATTAATCTTGTTGATGATGACCCAACCCCTTCCATAGTTCTGACAACGTCCCCCTCCTCCGTCATCGAATCCCGTGGCTCCACACAAATCACCGTCAATGCAGACTGGGACGGTCAAGTTGTTTTCCCTGCTGATCAGACGCTCCCCCTCACCGTTCGCGGATCGGGGATCGTCCCGGCGGTGGACTTTTCACCTGTGCCGGATTTTGACTTAATCATCCGGCAGGGTTCATCCGGCGGCACGGCGACCTTTACCCTGACTCCGGTCAACGATACAGAAGATGAAAACGATGAAACGGTCACCATCGGCAGTTCCAGTGCACTGGTCAGCGAGCCGGCAACCCTCACACTGGAAGATGATGATGAGGCGCCCGGCAATATCCGGCTTGCAGCGGATCCATCTACAATCACAGAGGGGGATGGGGCAACCTCCGTGACCGTTACGGCAACGATTGGCAGTGGCACCACCTTCGCAGAAACAAAAACATTTTTGATTGAGGTCTCCGGGTCCGGCAATGATGATGTGGTTGATTTTACATCCGCATCCAGTTTTTCTATCGTTTTTGCACCTAGTCAATCGGTCAGTACCGCAACCATTCAAATCGTGCCGCTTGAGGACGACGAAGATACCAAAGACGAAACCATCACGCTTTCCGGTACCGATCCATCCATATCCCAGCCCGCTGTCATTCAATTACTGGATAATGATACCGCCCCCATGATCCTGCTGAGTGCTGATCCAGGTTCGGTACGGGAAAACGACGGAGAGACAGACATTACGGTCACTGCAACTCTGCAAAACACCCCCTCCATAGAAGAGGATTATACGATTCCCATTACGGTCCGTGGATCCGGCATAGACGAAGCCGTTGACTTCATGCCCGTACCCGACTTTGACCTTGTTCTGGATGCCGGCAGATTGACGGTATCCGCCACCTTTACACTCACACCGATAGATGATACATTAAATGAATCCGATGAAATCATCACAATTGCCAGTACCCGGGAGTTCGTCACCAACTCCCCCACGGTAATGCTGTTGGACGACGATGGAACTCCGGATATCCGCCTTACCGCAACCCCGACCTCTCTCCGTGAAGATGACGGCGCCACCGAAGTTACTGTCACCGCAACCGTAAATGGAACTACACAGTTCGGGGCAACTCAGGTACTGCCTGTGACGGTGACCGGATCCGGCGTGGCTGAAGCGGTTGACTTCATGCCCGTACCCGACTTTGACCTTGTTCTGGATGCCGGCAGATTGATAGCATCCGCCACCTTTACGCTCACACCGATGGATGATACCCTGGATGAATCCGATGAAATCATCACAATTGCCAGTGCGAAGGAGTTCGTCACCAACTCCCCCACGGTGACGCTGTTGGACGACGATGAAACCCCGGACATCCGCCTTGCCGCAACCCCGGCCTCCATCCGTGAAGATGACGGTGCCACCGAAGTTACCGTCACCGCAACCGTAAATGGTGCTACACAGTTCGGGGCAACTCAGATACTGCCTGTGACGGTGACCGGATCCGGTGTGGCTGAAGCGGTTGACTTCATGCCCGTACCCGACTTTAATCTTGTTCTGGATGGCGGCAGAACGACGGCATCTGCCACCTTTGTACTCACACCGATGGATGATACCCTGGATGAATCCGATGAAATCATCACAATTGCCAGTGCGAAGGAGTTCGTCGCCAACTCCCCCACGGTGACGCTATTGGACGACGATGAAACCCCGGATATCCGCCTTACCGCAACCCCGGCCTCCATCCGTGAAGATAACGGTGCCACCGAAGTTACCGTCACCGCAATCGTAAATGGTGCTACACAGTTCGGGGCAACTCAGACACTGCCCGTGACGGTGACCGGATCCGGTGTGGCTGAGGCGGTTGACTTTTCCCCCGTGGCAGATTTTAACCTTGTACTGAATACGGGCACAGCGAGGACATCCTCCACCTTTACGCTTACCCCCGAAAATGACAATGAGGACGAGATTGATGAGTCTGTACTCATAGAAAGCAGCAGTTCTCTGGTCACACAAACTGCAACTGTGATGATTCTTGACGATGACGATCCCGGACAGGTGCAGCTTTCCGTAAATCCCTCAACGGTTTATGAAGAGCGCGGAACGCAAACCGTGACCGTAACCGGAATGATTGCCAGCGGGCAGGCCTTCTCGAAAGAACAGGTGATCCTGCTTTCAATCCGCGGAAGCGGGCAGGCAGACGCAGTGGATTTTGCACCCATTCCAGATATTGAATTGGTTTTCCGGGCAGATCTGCTCACTGCCGCCGCCACGTTTGACCTAACGCCGGTGGATGATCAGGAATTTGAAGTGAATGAACTACTCACGGTATCCAGCACGAACCCCATCATTCAGGCACCGGTGGTGATTCAACTGCTCAATGACGACGAGATCCCAGAAGGAATCCTCCTGACTACATCGCCCGAACGCATCCGTGAAGACGCTGGTGCGACAACCGTCACCGTAACTGCCACGGTACAAGGCAGCACCCGCTACAGCACCAGCCAGCGAATCCCGCTGCGCATCACCGATAGCGACGACCCGAATTCGGTAAAATATCTGCCCGTCACCAACCCCGTTCTGACGATCCCGTCAGGACAGGCAACGGGGAGTGTTGAATTGGAAATCACCCCCGTAAATAATCAGTCTCATCAACCGGACGGAGTAATCACGATTGGCAGTCCGAATGATCTCGTATTAGAGACAACCACGATTATTCTGGAGAATGATGATGACGAGCCTGCAGGAATTAGCGTGTCCCTGAATCCAACGATCCTCCCGGAGGATGCCGGTAAAACCGAGGTTGCTCTGACCGTCAACGTGAATGGAGACACACGCTATGGCGTAGACAAATTGCTGCCCCTTGCGGGCACCGGATCGGGGATGCCCGGTGCAGTTGGATTTTCGCTGGACCTACCATCGGCATTGTCTCTTCCAGCGGGGGAGGAGTCCGCTTCCATCCCGTTTCTTGTGACCCCTGTGGACAACCGCTTAGATGAGAACAATGAGACCTTGACGATTACCGTAGGAGGTGATGATCTTCGTGCCACCGCAGAGCTTTCTCTCACAGATAACGATGCCGAACCGGGCGGATTTACACTAACCGTCATGCCGGAGACGGTTACGGAGGGCGATGGGCCGACAGTTGTGAATATTTTGGCTTCCATTGCAGGAGATACGCGCTATGCAGGCCCGCAAATACTTGACCTTTCGGTTTCTGAGCCAACCGCCGGGGCAGTCGGTTTTGAGCGCATCCAGGATTTTCAGATTGAAGTTCCTGCCGGCGCAGGATTCAGCAGCGGCAGTTTTACCCTGACCCCCGTGGAGAATATGATTGCGGAAACGGATGCAACGGTCACAATTACGGCTGTGCATCTGGGGATGACGATTCGTGCGGATCTCTTGATCCAGGATGATGATTACGCTACACAGCGGGCCGCAGATGTGAACACCGTCGTGTTACCCGAGGCAACCCGGGCCATGATTGCCAGCTCTGTCGGAGCAATCAGCGGTCGTATCCGAACTTTCCGGGATGGTGCATCCCAGCGCTCAGGGTTCTCCCGTGACTTATCCAGTATTGCAACGCGATTGCAGCACGATCAACTCCAGAGATATCCAATGGCATCTTCGTGGGCATCAAGGCTTGATCAGGCGAATCTGGCGACCCGCATCAAAGATCGGATTACGGTTTGGGCGCAGGCAGACTATCGTTCCCTCGCTGGAAACAACCGTAATTACCCTCTCCGTTATGACGGGAACCTCACCGCCCTTCACGGCGGGGTTGATGTATCGTATGGCCGCTTTCTCTTTGGGCTGTCGGTCTCACGGTTCAGTGGTGATCTGGACTATGAACATCACGGAGTCAGTACGAATCGGCTGGCACCGGCCACTTCGGTCGAAGGGGTCTATCAGGTCAATGCCGGTATGCTGACCCCTTATGTAAGCTGGTCATGGAATAAAGGTGCCAGTGTCTGGGCAATGGCGGGGATCAGTTCTGGAGATGTGACGATTTTGGATGCCAAATTAGCACTTGAGGAGGCCAATACGACTCTGGGCGCCTTTGCGACAGGGATTGATCTGGAGTTAATTACGACCCCGGATGGGATTTCGCTTGCGGTCAAAGGGGCCGCATGGGGCGGACAGATGGACCTGCATGAAAATGCCGGCCGCATTCGTGAACTGGACCTCGGCGTGTACCGCTTCCAGTTATCTCTTGAGGGGGCATACCGGATTGAACTTGCGAATCAAGGGATATTTCAACCCTTTGTTGAGACTGGGCTGCGTGGCGACGGTGGAGATGGACAGACAGGGCCCGGGTTGGAAATGGGCGGCGGTGCACGCCTTTCGTTACCCTCTGCGGGGCTTCACATTACAGGACGTGGACAAGTACTTGTTCTGCACGGAAGCACAATAGATGAATGGGGCTTCAGTGGAGTATTGCGTTATGCACCCTGGGGCAGTTCCGGCCCTGATATGGAAGTACGCTCATCAACCGGTCAGCCGTTTGGATCCCTTCAGGACATCTGGCAGGAGACCCGATGGCATCAGCAAGGCGCATACCGAATGGCAGGGACACGGATTCAATCCCGGCT
Source organism: Rhodothermales bacterium (assembly GCA_022821875.1). Classification (GTDB taxonomy): domain Bacteria; phylum Bacteroidota; class Rhodothermia; order Rhodothermales; family Bin80; genus Bin80. Next base: position 3,944 of record JAJECV010000141.1, on the reverse strand, counting down.
CGGATATAGTTTCCAGGTTCATCACGGATCGGTGATCCCCTACACTGGAATCGAACTGGGACACGGGGCTGCCGCCCGGATGGGAGCAGAATATCAAATTGGATCAAGGCTGCGTATTCGTGCGGAAGTTGCGCATCAACTGCAATCCACCCTCTATCAAGGTTCGCCCACATTACGTGGACGGGTGATTCTCCGGTGAGTATGCGCATGACCCTAATCAAGGCAGCACATCTGACACTTCATCCCGTAAAACTCAACCGGCACATGTATCATATCCGGCCAAAGTCTTACGCCGGGAAATTTCACACCCCAAATTCGTCAATTTGTAGTGCTATTGGGTGCAGAGTTCCTGCAGTCCCGTTTTTGTGCTTTTTTTGATGGGATCTGGACTTTCCCAAGTCCCCCGATCCAGGCAATCTGATTGGAGGTGGTTTTTACATCTGTCTGAGTGGTTTTTCCGTACCAAATCTCCGAGTATTTCCCTTCGTGTATCCCAACTGAACACAGCCCGGGCCGTTCCGTATGGAGTCGCCTTTCCTACCCATCCTGTACGTTGACTTCCGGTTCACGAACCGGGTGTTTTTCGGGGGCTTCTTTTCTTCGGTGTGTTCGGTTTTGGTTCGGGTTTCATCGGGATCGTACCGGAATCCGAGGATGTGAAAAATCTCCTCCAGTAACGGCGATAGATCCTGATCAATTTCGGTGACCATGTAGCGACTGAAAAGAAGGAGAACCTGATCGGCATACTTCATTCTCTGTTATCCACCGTAACGGATATGGCAATAAAGATTGATGCGAAAGATGATCTTATTGAAAAATCATTTATTATGTATCCAGTCTCTCCCGCTTCCCCGGCCACCATTGCTCGGATCCTGGGACTTTCGTGCCTGACCACCGACTACCGCACTCTATGGGATACCTGCACACCGGAAATGACACAGCGTGAGCCGCTTCCCTGGTCCCGGCAGGATCCGCGACTGGATGCAAAGTGGTTTGGCAGACTGCAGTCTCCCTGGTCCTGGCACAGCCCACTGCGCACCAATTATGCGCGGTGGCAGGCACTCATCGAAATTGACACCCTGGAACTCGGCCTCACCCTCGAAGAACTCCTCGCGCTCTACCGGATCCAGTTCCCCATCCTGCAATCCTACGAAAACGAAACCTGTTACGATACCCGGGGGCGCATTGTGTTCTCCAAAAAAACCGGGCAAAGCCCCGTCCCGCGCACCAAATCCAGCAAAAAGAGTTCATTTGGAATTCACAGGATCCACACGCCGGGTAACCAATATCCCCCTCGGATGGAACGACATCAAAGACATGAACGAAGGCATCGTTACCTATACCTTCATGGATGATACGCTGCCGGGCTGCCCCCAGGAGCGGACGATAGAGTTCCATGCCCCGTTTGATAAATGCGGCCGCGAAGCATGGGCGTTCTTTGAAAAAGCAAAACGGGAGAACCGGCGATGATTCCTTCCGTTGTAGGACATACACACAGGGCTCTGGAGGACGATGGGGCAACGACATTTAGGCATGTGCAAGTGGGAACTATTTCTGGTTTTACGAGATGAAGGACTCTCTTAGTCCCCAAAGGCACACCTTAAGTTTTTGCCGAGGCGAGCTGGATAGCTTCAAAAAATCTCTAGATGTGGCGCGGTGACAGCAAGTTTGATCTACTCACAATTAGCATTTTACCATACACATTTAGGTAGGCCATGCGGAAACCTTGTAATTCAACCACTCGAATGAGTCATCGCTTCCCCTTTAACCTAGCCATTTTACCCCCCCCCATTTTTCCAGGAGGCTCGGCAGTTTAGGCTTACTGCTCTTGGTCATACTCATTTCTCCCGTTGAGGCATTGGCACAACGTCCTGGTCCGCCCACGGATTTAACTGCCACAGTTGTAAACGCTAATCAGATTGACATTTCCTGGACGGCCCCATCTGATAACGGCGGATCCCCCATTAGTGTATACAACCTTGCATTGTCCCCCAATGGAACAAGTGACTGGAAAGTGAAGAAGGTATTGACAGAAACGAACTATTCTCACATTCAAATTCCCCCCAGCACAACTCTTTACTACCGAGTCCGTGCCATCAATTCTTCTGGAGCAGGTAATTATTCCAGTGTCGTCAGTGCAACCACGAAGGCTGCAACGGTACCCGATGCCCCCACCGGGCTAGAAGCAACGGGTACCTCGTATACCAAGATTCTTATTCAATGGGAGCCCCCCTCCTATAACGGGGGCGTAGACCTAAAAAACTTTCGCCTTCAGGTATCCCCCAATGGAACGGGCGACTGGATAAATCTGTCAGAGGAACTTGGAGCTCTAGAATCGGCCTATTTTCACACGAATCTTACCCACAGCACAACTCGTCACTACCGGATCTATGCCATCAATTCTGTAGGAGAAAGTACAGCTTCCAAGGTCGCCAGTGGAACGACGCATGCTGCAGCGGCACCCGATGCCCCCACCTTTGTGAGAGCAACGGCTTCAGGGCGTACCCAGATTGATCTTTCCTGGACGGCCCCCACCAATGTCAGGGGCGCACCCGTAACAGGTTACCGTATTCAGGTATCCCCCAATGGAACGGGCGATTGGACAGACCTAGTGGCAAACAAAACAGGAACGAGCCATTCTCATATGAATCTTGATCCAGGCACGACACGTCACTACCGGGTCTATGCCATCAATTCTGTGGGAGAAAGCACATCCGCTTCCAATGTCGCCAGTGCAACCACGGAGGCTGCATCGGTACCCGATGCCCCCACCGGGCTAAGCGCAACGGCTTCAGGGCGTACCCAGATTGATCTTTCCTGGACTGCCCCCTCCAGTGACGGGGGCGCATCCATAACAGGCTTTCGCATTGAGGTATCCCCCAATGGAACGAATAACTGGACAAATCTAGTGGCAAACAAAGCAGGAACGAGCCATTCTCACAGGAATCTTCCCCCCAGCGCAACTCGTCACTACCGGGTCTATGCCATCAATTCTGCAGGAGAGAGCGCGTCCGCTTCCAGTGTCGCCAGTGCAACCACGGAAGCTGCATCGGTCCCAAATGCCCCCACCGGACTGAGCGCAACGGCTTCAGGGCGTACCCAGATTGATCTTTCCTGGACGGCCCCCATCAATAACGGGGGCGCATCCATAACAGGCTATCGCATTCAGGTATCCCCCAATGGAACAAGCAACTGGACAGACCTGGTGGCAAACAAAACAGGAACGAGTCATTCTCACATGAATCTTGATCCAGGCACGACACGTCACTACCGGGTCTATGCCATCAATTCTGTGGGAGAAAGTACATCCGCTTCCAGTGTCGCCAGTACAACGACGGAGGCTGCATCGGTCCCCGATGCCCCCACCGGGCTAAGCGCAACGGCTTCTGGACGTACCCGGATTGATCTTTCCTGGACTGTCCCCTCCAATAACGGGGGCGCATCCATAACAGGCTATCGCATTCAGGTATCCCCTAATGCAGGAACTACCTGGGCGAACCGGGCAGATGTTACAGGGGGTTCAACGACAACCTACGCTCACACGGGCCTCACACCAGGAACGACACTTCACTACCGTGTTTTGGCGGTTAATTCTGTGGGGCCGAGTAATCCCTCCAATGTAGTTAGTGTTACGGCCGGTGCGATGACCGCGCCGGATGCACCCACCGGGTTAACTGCAACCGCAGATGGGCGCACCCAGATTGATCTTTCCTGGATTGCCCCTGTTGATAACGGCGGATCAGCCATTAATGGGTACCGCATTCAGATTTCTGCCGATGCAGGGACCAACTGGTCAGACCTGAAGGCAAATACGGGCAATGCAGGCACGGCCTATGTGCACACGGGGCTTGAGCCGGGCACAACGCGTCATTACCGCGTCTATGCAATCAATTCTGTTGGGGAGAGCGATCCATCCAATGTAGTCAATGCAACAACCGCATTCA
>JAJECV010000120.1 GCA_022821875.1 Rhodothermales bacterium | reverse complement strand
CGAGGATATCCCGAATGAGGAGAAGATTTACTCGTTACACGCCCCGCATACGCGCTGGATCCGCAAGGGGAAGTCTCGTCCGAAGGAGGTGGAATTGGGAGTTCCGGTCACGATTTGTCAGAGTCCGCTCGGTCTGATTTTGTGGTGGAAGATCATGTGGACGGAGGTGGATGTGGCCATCACCGAGGAGGTGGTACGGAAAATCCTGGAACGCTATCCGACGATCCATACGCTCAGTTTTGATCGTGGGTTCTCTTCGAAAGAGAATCTGGAAGCGATCCAGTCCCTGTTGCCGCATCCGATCCTTCCGAAGAAGGGCCGTCTCAGCAAGGCGGACCGGGAACGCCAATCCACGCCGGAATTCAAGAAGGCACGCAAGCAACATGTCCTGATTGAATCCCGGATAAACTGCCTGGAGCATCATGGCGGCGACCGGGTTCGCACCAAAGGTGGCAAGGAGGGATTTGCGCGGACGGTGGGCGCAAGTATTGTTGCGACCAATCTGTGTCAGATTGGAAGGTTCCTGATGGCGCAGGATCGGGAACAGTTGCGGAAGGCAGCGTAAGCGACTCCCCCCGCAATTCTTAAAATGCAGATCGGGCTCCATTGACCGGAGGGCCCGAGGTGTGTCCAATTGTAGTGAAAATGGGCCTACCGCCGCTTTTTCCTGCTCTCGAAGAGGCCAAATCTCCTGATTTTTAGACTCGCCAACCCACGCTGGACAGCAAATCGACAAAAATCATCGGAAAATTGAACCCGTCTTCTGCCCCGGAAAATTCGTTCGTGAAAAAACACGTAGTTTTCAGCCTGACACTATGTATTGCGCGGCATAAGCGGGGCCTTTAACGAACTAGAAGTAGAAGTTTCTATGCCACAACCACGAATTTCCATGAAGCATATACGGGACGTTCTGCGTGGTAGAGGTACGGGGTTCCCTAGATGCCCCGCACAGACCCGACCATGTGCACTAACGCAGCCGGCTCCTCCCTTGGGTCGGTCGCACCGTCGTGCATAACGGCAAAATTTGCCTTAGTTGTTTGATCCTGTGGGGCACACATACCCATCTCCGCGTATGGTGTGTGTAGGATCTCCCAACTTCCCCTCGGGTCGGAGCCTTCGCTCCAGCGACTCCGCAGGATTTATCCGTACGGATACGATTTTCCTTCACTCAGGTCTCGAAATAATGTAGATGAGAAATGGATGAGCAATATTGTCTTGAGATATTATTGCAGATCTCTTAATCCTTCATCCTCCGACCGTCGAAAATACCTCAACAATATTTCCATCCGGATCGTTGCACCTGAAATACGACCTTCTTGTATTTCCCCATAGCGATAGCGGCGTAACGATCTTGATGCCGCCATCCTTCATTCTGAAAAAGCAACTTTTTATATCTGCAACTTCGACGTAAACCAAGGTGTGGATATCTGAATCACCATATTGCGATTTCGGATAAAAATAATCTGGAGCAAGGACTAGTCCTTGCTCGAAAGTAACGATTCCGTCTGTTTTTTCTTTTATCTCCAGTCCGAGGATTTCCTTATAAAACCATTCCGCCTTATTCAATTTTCGAGTTGGCAGCTTGATTCCGAAGTTCAGAATATTTATAGTCGGGGCAATACTTTTTGTACTCACGGGTGGCTGTTTGTCTGCGAAAGATCCCTTTACGATCTTAGAAACCTCAACACTTTGTCCATCGTCTATCGCGATTCTGTAAAAGAAGACCTTGAACCTGCCGTTTTTGCCGATAGTCTCATTGACTGAGACCATCTCGCCAAACCTTCCGTCGGGTAGTCCGAGTGATCTACCAGGATTGACCTTCAAAAGATTATTCCTGAACTTATTGAGTTGCGACCTGATTGCATGTCTCGGGATGTCAGCTGTTCCCGTAGTCGTGTTCTTCGTGGCGAGCGCCTCCGCCATTACTTTTAGATATTCCGAATCTTGCACACTGGCTTTTAAGGGAAGCAGCCATTCAATTCCGCTGATCGTTCCCAATAATCCCCCCGTCATTGAAGCGATAGTATCGGTGTCAGTACCGACCGCATATGCAGCTGTTGTAACACCGTTCATTGGTTCTGGTGCGTATCGAGATGCGAAGTATACCGCTGCTGCAGCTGCAACAGTACCGGCCCCGTTGATCTTTCGGTCGTAACAGTGGATGGATCGCAGGACATCATCGTCAAGGGCTAATGCCCCTTTGGAAATTTCCTCGCTACAAATGTTCAAATATGAAGTCAATTCATCGACAGCGTCCATCCAAAGGCCTTGATAGTCCGATATTTGTTCGTTCGCCACATGTAGCCATTCCGCGGGAACAACGTTGGGCTTTGGTGGGGCGCTCCAATCCCCTAAATTGCGTAACAGATCATCAATAACTTCTCCAAATTGCAACTGGTCTGTCCGTCGAATTGACCTCCAGAGAGCATACCCATAACATAATGCCCCCAACAAAGCTCTTGGATGACCATGCGTTGCTATTCCGTCCAACAATATATTCTGAGCAACGGGCGCAAATGTATCATTGTCGGCCTTGAATAGAATGTGAGGAAGGACTCGCATTGCCACACCGTTACCACCTGCATCAAAGTATTTCTTAACATCGTTCTTTGTTCTCTTTTCTGACCAAGGTGGGAAACCATCTGTCCAAGAATCGGCAGCTCTCTTTGTCGCTCCACCGCCACCTCTTTCATAAAGGACCCAGAATGGGAGTTCGATATGACAAAACCTATCCCACCATTGCTGTCCATGCAGCAGTGACCTAGTAATGCAAAGAATTAGCTGAGTATCGTCGCTATAAGTTCCTGCTTCAATTATTTCCTCACGTGGGTAGTAACGGTCTCCCGACCGACGTGTCCATTTTTGAAATTCGGAAAGCGACCCCTTTGATTTGTTTTTTTCAAAATGGAGCCGACGTACGCGTTCGTATGGCCATCCCAGAGCATCGCCGCAGGCGGCTCCAAGTATGGCTCCCACAGCACTATTCAATATGTTTCCCTCGTGCTTATTGGCCATGATCGCCTAGGTTATTAAAGATGGTCTCGGTTACGCGATTCCCTCCTTGAATGGTAGTAGCCAATGGTCTTGTCCGGTAGAAATCGGGAACTACGAGAATATTCATGTTTATTGAAAGCCCCTGAAGAGATGCACGGCAGATCTCCTGCCTTGCCTGATTTTTATCAGCAACTGCAATGGCTGTGATGTCATTGAGGCGGATTGGACTAGGTACAAGCACCTCAGCCTGAATGTTCGTTGGTGCACACTGGAGATGTCTTGGATACCGATTGAAAGATATCCCCGGAACGGTTGTGTCAAACAGCGAGCGAAAAGATTCATATCCTTCTCCGATGTAATCTCCCCGCTGTGTAGCCGCATTAGTGGGACAAAATTTGGTTCCCGGCATCCATAGAAAGTCTGGTTTTATCATCAATACAACCCAATCCTTGAACAGGCGATCTTTTGGTCGAACTTTGGCAAAATAATAGACATTGGGAAACTCAAGGGAGCAACAAATCAAATCTCTATGTCCGTCCCATCGGTCTGCATCTGTTGGATTGTGTGGTAAATCTGACTCCTGAAGACGCTGCGTCGAGAGGACACCTCTGCAATCACCGAGTATGTGAGCAAGATTTCTGGACTGCGTAAAATGGCACAATCGTGTAATTCCCCGGCGCTGGCACTCCCTCTGAATGCTAGTCATGATATGCCCCCCTATTATAGAGCGAGGATTCAGCTGGGAGCAAAGGGGTCACCGTACCGGTATACAGCAATAGAAGTTCTGTTTTTGCGCGGGTAACGGCCACGTAAATCAGTCGACCATCGTGAATAAGTGCATCCTCTTCGCCGTGAGACAATATATGTTCAGAATCAGGCAGGTTGTCCTTTTCAAGAAAGGGGAGGATCACAAAATCAAACTCGAGGCCTTTCGCAGAATGAAATGTTCCATAATAAATTCCGGGCCCCTCACCCCACTGACCCATTTTCCCGTGAAGCCTTTTCGCATTGTTTGGCAATTTTTCGCTAATCAGCCTCTCTTGTTGACGATTCTTAAAAAGGACGGCAACGCTCTTTGTCGTCCCCGAGTTTTTGGCAACGCGAGCAGCAATTGTTAACTGTTTCTCCCTACTATCACACTCAACAAGTGTGGGTAACGATCCGTCGGCATGCGGAAACTTCGGCGCGACAATATCCGCAATTCCCTCGAAATATGGCATTTTGGAGATTGCCAATCCCAGCCGAGCAATCTGTTTTGTGTTCCGGTAGTTTTCCTTGAATTCCCATGTTTTAGGAATGGTAAGATCTGCAAAACGCCAAGACGTACGCTGGCCGTATATCTGTTGAGCAACATCTCCAAAAAACGTAAGTGACCCATCCTCTGGAATGGCGGATGCAAGTGATCGGATCATCTCGGGAGAAAAGTCTTGCCCTTCGTCGATGATAATGTGGCGATAGCGTCGAGGACGATCATCTTGGAGGTACTCTTGGCGAACGTGATATGCTATATCGTCCCAATCGTAAATCTTTCCACACTGCGATCTAAGATCAAGATATTCATTGCGTATATTGAACATTCTCCCCCTGAGATTTCGTGCGAGATTGGTGCCAATACGACCGACTCGGTCAACAGCTATATATTGCTCCTCGGTTTCTATGCCATGACTCAGAATCCATGCAATCTCATCCAGAAAGAACGTGAGATGTCTATCAAAAAACCTAGACTGCTTGGAGCGTTGCTTGACGTTGGAAAGGGCCTCACAAATGAGCGAGCGTCTCAAATCTGGATCACAAATCGAGTTGGAGTCCATTTTCCCCATGGAATTAAGATAGCCTCTTGCAAACTTGTGATAGTTCTCAATCCTAACATTCCGAAACTCTGGAGGCCTGAGATGATTCAGATAAGTGACAAGGGCCCGGTTATACGTGAGGAGGAGGGTCTTTCCAGAATGAAGCATGCCCGGCGCAGAAAGATATGCGGCCCGATAAAGTGCCAGTGTTGTTTTTCCGCTTCCGGCAGTACCCAAAACAGCAGAGTGGCCCTTCACGGGCATATAGAGGACCTCCCGCTGCTTCCTTCGTGGTTTGGGTAGCGCATTAGGCATCATGCCACCCTAATACTGTACTGATTAGATCCGACCACTATGCCCGCGATATTCTTTTCTGAAACTTGTTGTCCCTGGCTCATTACGTTAATTCTTTCCATAAATCTCAAGGAATAGTCCATTGACATCCCCCTTGGGTATCCGACGAGAATCCATTCATAGCCCATTAAGTTTGGAGTAGTACCCCATTTGATTGGGGACACCCCAATTCTAGCGAGGGTTTAGGAGAATTTCGAGTTTTACCAATGTACTGATTTTTTTGTTTCATCGTAACGAGGCTGTCTAGCGTCAACTGAGAAGGCGGATGATGACAACTAAGAAGGAATTTTGTCCACAGAGAGAAGTACTTCGCTTCGCCCCGGTCTTCTATATCCAGATTTGTGTTTACGAAATCATTAACGAGGTGTAGTGGCAAGTATCAATAGGACAGGGAATGATTACGCGAACAATTTGATCCCCTGTGCGGCGGGGATCAGGAGCGGCTGTCGCTCTATGTTACGGTCAGAATCGGGGAGGTGGAGAGAACCACGCGTGAAATCCCCCGGGGGTGGGTGCAAGGATCTATCCAGCGGGAAATTCGGACCAGAAGGGGGTTTATCGGATGGATTCCGCTCAATAAAAAGTAATTATGCCGCAAAATGGGATCATTCGGGGAAGGTTTGCTCAACCTCGCAGAATTTTTGCCAGCCCCACTGACACATTGAATTTCGTGCATGTCTAGAGCCATGATTCAGGGCGATAAAGAATGCCAGAAAAAGAATCCCGTATTTTATGGAAACCTTGATGTACTTGGGCAAAGGTTTATACTCATCTTCATAGATTTGGGTAGTCCAGTGTCTGGGTGGGGCTAATACATCTGTTTGGGTTTCTTTAGGCGTGTGAGGCAAACCCTCATCACGAAATTTCTCGAACTCCTGTTCCATGCGTGGTCTTGCTTCAGACATTAGACAGCTTTGGCGTATTTTTTAATTTGATCCGATAATGATCAGCTATCGTCGAATCAGGAATATGTATCCCCGGAACCACTCGGCGAAACATGCCGTAACGCACATGCTTCTGCCATGGAGTTTCTTCTTTGTGAGTTATTGTAATCAGTTGTCCTCCCGTCAGATCCTTGTATACGTACCAGACTATATCCAACAGTTTGCATACTTCAGGATCGTTCTCTTTAAGTTCAGACAGTTTCTCTGAAAGAAAATCTTTTGCACGTTCCTTCCCCAATCCGTATGAGCCAAATTCTTCACAGAAGGAATCATAGGTGACTTTTTCTGCCTTCCATCGCCTCAGGCGATAGTATATATCACGAACCACCGGACCATATTTCCACGCCTCTATTTGGCCAAGGCGATTATCAATCAGCGGTCGGTCCAGTTTCCCTAATGCCCAACCGTGACAAATGTAAACCAGTTTATTGATTTGCAAGGGAGTCAATCCTCTTCCTGCTTCCGCCGCCTTTTTGAGTAGATAGGCAATGATTACAAAGTCTTCAATCGTTGAATTTGAGGTGCTCATGGCCAATAGATGAGTGAGATTGCGATTTGTACTGACACCGATTAAAGATAAGGCTCCAAGTGCTGGAATTTGCAACATAGCAATAAATTTTTGCTCATGTCTGATTTAGGTATCCCCCATTATTACTTGAAGCTAACGAGTGATGTGAGGGGGGATGGTAGATGCAGTTTCCTGCGTGACGGCATATCTTATTGCAGGCCAGTCGTGACGTATTGTCAGTTTTGGCCAATAGCGCTCCGTCAATGTATCCTGTTGTTCCAATGTTGTATGATCGTCTTGAGATCGTCTACGAAGAACCTTTACCCAGATCCACCTCAGGTGCCGATAGCATCGTTTCAGATACGGGTAACTCACGGGAACCGCATAGTAAAGTCATTTATTGAGTACATTCCCAATCCTATCCGTTCCTCTTATCCTTATTTTATTCATTATAGTTTCCACAGCGCCCCCCTTAACAACACCCGGCTCACTGCGTGACTCTCCTTTATGTGTAGCGTCAACTGAGAAGGGATTTCGTCCACGGGGGAAAGTACTTCGCTTCGCACCGGTCTTCTATATCCGGGTTTGTGTCTGCAAAATCACTCACGAGGTAAGTGGCAAGTATCAACAGGACAGGGAATGATTACGCGAACAATTTGATCCTCTGTGCGGCGGGGATCAGGGCAGGTGACGGGGATCAGTAGGGGATCGAGGGGCGGATCCCGTTCAATAAAGTAATTGTCGATGAACCAGCGGCGCATGGCCGGGATCGGGATCACATAGCGGTCGCCCTGCAGATCGAATATCCCGTTACCCAGAGCCAAGGCGAAAACCTCCTCGGCTTTCTCCGCGCTGAATTTTTCTCGCAGGGATGCGATGATCACATCCTTGTCGATGGTCCCATCCGTCTCAACATTGACCATTGCTATTGCAAGGCACTGGCGCTCTTTCCTCATAATCCCGTCTGCTCTGGATTTGCAAAATTTTATCCGTTGCATCTCCCCTATTCCGAGCACCGCCTGCAACTTCTCTGGAGTCAACTCCCGCCCCGTTGCCCGCAGGTGGATGGCAGCGGACTCGGCATAGGCGGCCACATGCTGTGGACAGCCATGCGTCTTCTGCATAATCGCATCAATCCAGAACGCGGGATCCCCCTTCGCACGTGCATCCTTCTTGAGCCAGTCCTTGATCACCTCCCGCTCCGCTTCCGGTTTTAACGGGCCCAACTCTATGTAGCAATTCGCCTTAAATCTGGACACGCCCAGATCTTTGAAGGCTCGCTTCGTTGCACTCAAGCCGGCAGTGAGCAGCATCACAGGGCGGCCCGCAATCTTTCCATTATGGATCGCATCAATGAGGCCGCGGGCATCACTTCGTTCCTTACTCGGCGATGGCGCAAAGTCCCGCGTGAAGTCCTGCGCTTCGTCCATGATCAGGAGTAGTTTCCCTCCTCCATCTTTCAGCACTTTCAGTGGGCTCCGCTCTGCATGGGCTTTTGTGGTGGAACGGGAGAAGCCCATCCCGGCCTTGACTACATCCAGAAATCCTCCCTTACTGTGCGCATCCCACGCTTGTTGTGGTCGCTTTGGCCTGGGTCTCCTTTTTCAACCCGAGCGTACGGAGCAGTGTATTGGTCTCGCAGAGTTCCGAAGGCCCAATGTAGACGACCTGCCAGTTCGCTTTTTCCGCCATTTCCGCACATTTATAGAGCAGTGCACTCTTGCCTGCGCCGGGCGCGGCCTGGATCAGAAACGTGGTTCCTTTTTTGGGATCCTGCTCCGCGAACTCCAGACGTTCCTTGAAGTCGGCCAGTATTCCCTTCCGTCCATGGAAATACTTGGCTTCGCCCCGGTCTTCTATATTGGGGGGGATCTGCGATCAGAATCGCTCATGAGGTATAATAGTGGAGTCTATTGTTAGGACAGCGAATGACTACGCTGGCAATTTGTTCCAAAGGAAAAGGAAGAACAGATGCGGGGAAGCCTCCTGATCGTGCATAGACTTCCGTTTTTTATGCCGAAAAACAGGGTTCCACAATTTCCATTATCGGACTCTATTTTCTTCTGAGTGCGTATATTCAGTTAGTTAAGAAATTTCTGCCCGATGAGTAAATCACAGAAAAAACCTATTGTGAAGCCTGCCACACGGGAGCGGGGGGAGGCGCACTATTTTCACGGGCGAGTGAAAATTCTGGATGATTTCAAGAAGCTTCTAGGCAGGGCAAAGAAAGGGAATTCCGGTACATCTATTCTGATTCAGGCAGCGCCCGGTGCGGGCAAGACCGCCCTGCTTCATGAATGTGCGCGGATCGCACGAGCACAGCGATGGCAGACTGCCCGCATCAAACTGCGCGACCTCTGGCATACAAACACACTACTCCAGTCGCTGGGACGGGAGAAAGAGACGAGGCACAAGGAGGTTACGCGTGAGGGCAATCTGAACCTATCCGGGGGAATCGGAGATGTGGGGAATGTGTCGATCAGCGGCGGCCGTTCCTCCACTTCGACCTATGCAGAGCGCACCACGCTGGAGGTGCTGAAGAGTAAAAAGGGGAACTTACTCCTTGTTCTAGATGAAGCGCAAAGGCTTGCGCTCACCCAGTCTGAACATACTGAGATGATATCTGATTTCCTTGATGCCATCCACAACGGCGGAGTGGGGAGGCCTGTGATCCTGATCGCCGCCGGCCTGGGGGCAACCGCGGCGGCCTTTGACTCCCTGGGGATATCAAGATTTGACCCCGGTTGCCACATCAATCTGGGCCCGCTGAGTGAAGGGGCAAGCCGGGCGGTCATTCAGGATTGGCTCATCGAGGAGGGCGGAGCGAAAGGAAATCCAGCCCTTTGGATTGATGCGATTGCCCATGAGACGAATGGCTGGCCGCAGCACATTATGGCGTATGCGTGGCCTGCCTTGAAACAGTTGAAGTCGACCGGGGGGGACTTCACTCCAGAGGGGCTGAAAACGGTGCTGAAAGAAGGGCGGGCGGGGCGGATTGAATTTTATGAAGCAC
>JAJECV010000054.1 GCA_022821875.1 Rhodothermales bacterium | reverse complement strand
GACAGCACCCTGATATCCCCCAAATTGCACAAGGATATCATGGGCTATTGCTACGAACAGGGATGGATCAGCGATTATTTCTATGAAAAGGTGATTGACTTCCGTGAGCGGGTGGAGGGCAAGAATGGGCGGCCCATGGCCAGTGCTCCATTAGCGGAAGATGTGCTGGTACTGTGGGGCGGCGTACAGGGCGGCGTACTCCGAATGGAACCTCCATTCGCTGCAACTGCTCCGGCGCAGTTACCCGATACAGACGGGCCCTATCGCCTTGAGGGGCTTGGGCAACAGGACGAGATCCTTTTTTCGCTCTCCTTTATGCCAGGAGAAGATAAGTTTGGCAATAAATATTTCTTCTTTGCAATTCCTATTGAACAGGAATGGGAGGAGTCGCTGGATCGGATTGTCCTCACTGGACTGGAACAAAGCGTGACCATGGATACAAACGATCCGCGGGCATTGTCCATTTTACGGGATGCAAATACCGGACAGGTTCGCGGGATTCTCCGTGATTGGGATGGCAATCTGCCCGCTGCATTGGAACAGACGGGGGATCTCAGTGTCACGACCATCCAAGGGATCAAAGAGTCTGTCCGACTGCAGAGGTAAAGGCCGATGGAGGTTCGTGTGTTTGGGGGGAACTACTGATCCCATCCTGTAAAGTTAGAGATCTTTGTACAGTTGCTTCGTAATTGGCAAGTTCTGTTCAGATCGGACGATTTGTGCGAATTTGCGCCCTGCTCTGGAGTCCACTGAAAACTCATGGATGTGGATTCATATCATATGTAAACGGGGATCCTGCAGGCGAATTAGGACAAGAGAGCACATACCCAATGGTAAACGCCAATTTCCGGTGAATGACTGTTTTGTGTACAAATTACCATCCAATGTCTTATATTGGGAGCAGGTTTTGGTTTTGGTGAGGAGCCTTGGGGATGTGGGTCCCCAAGGCTCGCTTTTTTACCGCGAATCTACATCTTGATCGTCAATCGATATAAACCTATGGTTCAGGCAGGGAAAATGCTAAATAGGCATCCCCTGACTTCGTTCCCATCTTTCCCCCACCTGCCGCAATGACCACATACTGCGTTCCATTAACTGCATAGGTTGACGGGGTTGCGTAGCCTCCGGCAGGTAACTGGGTTTCCCATAGCATTGCCCCGGTATCCTTCCTGAACGCACGAAAGCGCTCATCTTTGGTGGCAGCAATAAAAATCAATCCACCCGCCGTAACGACCGGGCCGCCATAGTTCTCCGTTCCGGTTTGCGGGATTCCTCTGGCGGTCAGTTCGGGAAATTCTCCAAGCGGAACTGTCCATTCAATGGTGCCCATGTTCAGGTTAATTGCGTTTAAGGTTCCCCATGGTGGCTTGACTGCCGGATAACCATTTTGGTCAAAGAATCGATTGTATCCAGTATGTCCGTACGGAGAGCCGGCAAAAAAGTTACTCAGTTCGGGATCTGTGGAGAGAGATTTTTCATTTCGAACCATGCCAGTTCCTGCAAACAGGAAATCTGTAATCGCGGATACCTCGCTCTCATTGAGAAAACCGAACGAAGGCATAAACCCAATCCCCCGGGCAATCTGATTCCTTACATCCTCCCGGGTCATGCGGGATTCCAGATTCGTCAGGGCGGGCATATCCTCCCCGCTGGACCCCTCCCGTTCAAGTCCGTGACAGCCTGCACAGTAGCGTGCATATAAACCTTCGCCACTTGTTGCGTTATCCGGATTGAGCGGTACCATGGTCAGAATCCATGGCATTTCATTACTGTTCACATAAAGCATACCCGTGGTTGGATCATATCCCGCACCACCCCATTCTGCACCGCCATCAAATCCCGGGTAGATAATGGTTCCCTCCACACTTGGAGGCACAAACTGCCCATCCGAACGGGTCTGGCGAAAACGCTCCAGCACATAGGCATGAGACTCCGGCGAGATATCGGTAATATCCGATTCATCAAATCGCTGGCGTGCGAAGGGAGGAGGTTTTCGGGGGATTGGCTGGGTAGGCCAGGCTTGCTCCCCTTGCAGGTCCGAGGGGGGAAATGCCTGTTCCTCTACAGGGAAAAGAGGGATTCCGGTTTCTCTGTCCAGCAGGAAGACATGCCCGCTTTTGGTGACCTGTGCCACCGCATCAATGCTGCGCCCCTCGTGCATAACGGTGACCAGATTCGGGGCCGCAGGCAGATCCCGATCCCAAATATCATGATGAACCGCCTGAAAATGCCATTTACGCTCACCTGTCATTGCATCAAGTGCCAAAACAGAATTTGCAAAAAGATTTTTGCCAATGCGATTACCGCCCCAAAAATCAAACGCTGCGGATCCCGTAGGCAGAAAGACAGTTCCGCGCTCCCTGTCCAGACTCAGCCCACTCCATGCATTTGCGCCGCCACTGTGCAAATAGGCATCTTCGGGCCATGTATCATAGCCAAATTCACCAGGATGCGGGATGGTGTGAAAGATCCAGACCATCTCGCCTGTTCGGACATCATAGGCCCGAATATGGCCTGGTGCAGAACGGATCCCCTCGGACAGGGAGGTGCCCTGAATCAGTAGATGTTCATAAAGAATTCCAGGTGTGCGCGCGGATACGGCCAGACCCGTCACATCACGTCCAAGATCCTTACGTAAATCAACGGAACCGGCTTCACCAAATGTCACGATGGGCATCCCCGTGAGAGCATCCAATGCGAATAACCTGGATCCCGCAGAATAGAGAATGCGGGATTCATATTCCTCATTCCCTTTCCAGTAGGTCACGCCCCGATTGATACCGGGTCCTTCGGCCACCGCCCCCGCCTTAAATGGATCAAAGCGCCAGATTTCTTCCCCCGTGCCCGCATTCAGGGCAAATGCCTTTAAGCCGGGTGAAGTCGCATAGAGAATGGAGTCTACAATGATCGGGTTACACTGTATCTGCGTACGGCCTGTACTGTCGGCATCCCCGGAGTTGTAGATCCAGGCCAGGGTGAGATCCTCCACATTATTCTGGTTAATCTGATCAAGGAGAGAGTAGTGGCTACTGGTTGCGTCACCAAGGTATACGGACCAGTCCGTGTAGGAATTGTCGCTATTGGTTGAATTTTGACTGGAGCGGCAACCACAGAGAGCGGTGATTAGAAAAAAGATGCTGATGCGCCACATTGGTTTATTCGGTGAATGCTATAATGATCTGACCACGATCATAATACGCTACTAGGCTGGTGATTTGTGCAAGATTTCAGGGAGGTTGGTTGTCATGGCTTTTGGGGGAGAGAAGGGATCTGATGTATCCTTCAATCTCTGCAAGCGTACGAAAGACTGCATGCGCACCGGCATCTTCCACCGTTTTATGGGAGAATGTTGAAGCTAAGCCCAGCACATGGCATTCTGCCCGTAATGCGCTGAGGATTCCGTATTTGGAGTCTTCAACTACAATGCATTTTCTGGCAGGTAGTCCCAAACGATCTGCAGCAATCTGATACGGCTCAGGATCCGGCTTGGGCCGATGAACATCTTCAATCGTTGTAACCGAAGAGAAGTAGGGAGCCAATCCAAATTTAATAAATGCTCTCTTTTGATCCGCTTTCGTGGACGAGGTCACCAGCCCCAGCGGCATATCCAGATCACGAAGGAGTTGGACAAGGCGCATGGCACCCGGCATCAATTGGAGTTCATCCGACAGGTTTGCGAAGGTGAGATGCTTTGCTTTGATAAGATGTTCCACCGTGGTGGAACCGGTACCAAAATGTTTGGCAATGTATTCGTATACCCGCTCCTCGGTCCATCCCTTAAAAAGATGATTTACGGTGTTGGGTACATCCAGGCCAAACTGCCTGCAGACAATATCCTGTGCTTTTTCATGCAGCCGTTCAGAGTCCACAAGAACTCCGTCCATGTCAAATAAAATCGCCGAGGGAAACTTAATGGTTATCTATCTCCTGATATCATAAATCGGACGAAGGATTGCCTGAATATAGGCAACCGGGGTTTGTCTCAGATGCGGTACTACATCCGGGTATCGTCCCGAAGTATATTCGGGTCAGAGGATTGCGCCTTCGGTGAGCAGCGGGATACGCAATAAATATCCGTGTGCAGTGATATACAGAACTCTCCCGTCATCCCCAAAAGCGCAATTGGCGGTTCGCTGCGTTGTGTTGATCGTTCCAAGATGGACTCCTTCCAGGCTGAAAACCAGAACGCCGCCCGGCCCGGTCGCGAACAGATTCCCCGCAAGATCCACTTTCAGTCCATCGGGTAATCCCGGCAATCCCGCTTCGACAAGTCTGGTCGCATCGAAAAAGACCCGCCCGTTATCAATTCCGCCATCCGGCAGGACATCGTACGCCATCCAGATTGCATTTGTCGGATCGGAATTTGCAACATACAGTGTTTTTTCATCGGGAGAAAAAGCCAGCCCGTTCGGCCGGGTGAGCTCTGATTCAAGAAGCATAACACTTCCATCTAATGCAAGGCTATAGACACCGTGGACATCCAATTCTTTGTTGGAATCGCCCGCCTGAGGATCAAGTCCGTAGGGGGGATCAGTAAAGTATAATCTCCCGCTGGAGTGATAAACCAGATCGTTGGGGCTGTTGTACCGTGCTCCCTCGTATTGATCAATAACGGTCTCATACACGGGGGCGGGATCTGCGAGAGGTGCTCCTAGACGCGCAATGCGGCGGTCAC
This sequence comes from Rhodothermales bacterium, assembly GCA_022821875.1. Lineage (GTDB taxonomy): Bacteria > Bacteroidota > Rhodothermia > Rhodothermales > Bin80 > Bin80. The sequence goes on along the minus strand of JAJECV010000054.1, from coordinate 3,308 downwards.
CATGTTGTGTGATGATCAGGTTCCCCTCAGAATCCAGCGTGAGGCCATTTGATCCAAGTGAGCCGCCTCGTTCCTCCGCGCCGGTATATCCCGACGGTTCAAGGAATACCGTGGCATCATGATCCTCACTCCATTGATAGATTTGATTGGTCGGCACATCAGAAAACAGTAGAAACTCACCATCACGGACCCAGACGGGGCCCTCCGACCACACAAAACCCTCGGCTAAAATTTCTAACTGCACATCTGCAGCGACTAAGTCAGTCAGTGCTTCATCCAGCACTTCAACCGATCCAATGAATTCCTGACTCGATGCATTGGAGACGAAACAGATCGTCAACAGCAGTGGGATCCAAAATAGAGTACGCATTGGGATAGAAGTTTGATTTAGTTTGATCCTGATGTATCCGGGGGAGCAAGGATGAAGCTGAATGCCCCAGGGACTCCCTGGTTCTCTTTAGCAGCAAGTTCTTCCGCCGTCCACGCCTGTGTTCGGCCGGCCGTTGCCTTCCGCACAAGTTTAACTTCATTTTCCGTAACTGCAGAGGCATTGTTGTCCCATGCAGTACGGATATAGGAGAGTAGGGCAGCCGTCTCCTGATCGTTCAGGAATGTTTTCCAGGGTGGCATTGCACCACTGTAGACGGTATTGCCGACCTGCATTTCTCCCATGACCCCATCCAGAATAATTCGTATAAGCCGTCCTTTATCACCGGTCACCCAATCCACTTCATTCAAGGGAGGAAAGACCCCGGTGATCCCTTCCCCGTCTGCCTGATGACATGAGTTGCATCGGGTTAGATAAAGGGTCTCTCCATCTGTGGATGAAGTCTGTGCCATCATACTGCTGAATGTGATCAATGAAAATATCATTGTAAGCATGCTGACTCTACATCCTGTAGAGATGAGGCTACGTGCCATTGAGGTCAAAATTTTGGTTTCCAGATTCAAGACGAACAGCAGAAACTTCATTAACTAGGAACATGGTGTATAGTTGATCTCCTTGCATGGCTGTAATTTGAAGTTCAAAAGTAAGATCCGTGCAAACTGGACCGGTGTGAACTGCCCCGTATCTCGGTGCCCGCATTGCCGTCGACATGTTTCTCGCTTCAGGATCTCTCTCTGTGTGTGTTCATTTATCCAAACAGGGCTGTGGTCAATGCGAACAACAACAGAATCATAAACCCGCATGTCAACATACAGCAACCGGTGGCGATCAACCGATTTGCGATCCTGTCCAGTTTACTGCTTAATCGCCTGTAGTCGGGTATTTTGCTCATGTCTTCACTGATTCTGCAGGGGCAAAACAATTCGATGCATGTGCATGCCTTTGGCTCCCAAACAGGCGAAGATTCGCCAAGATCTGATTTAGTTGCCTGATTGCTCCTCCGCTGCAGGGGGATTCTGAATCCAGCGGTACCGTGTTACTTTCGAATTGGGGCCAGCATCCCAGAATCCGTCAAATTCAGCCACGTATATACTCCCGTCCGGCCCAACCTCCATGGAAATCGGCGCCGTATCCCGAAGGGTGTCAAACATCCGGATGTTCACGAGCCGTTTTGCCGGGATTTGGATATTGGGCACATTCTGGCGTACATCTTCTTCCTGATCACTCTCAAACACCCCATCCACAAGCTCCCCGTATTTAATCCAGCGCCTTGCCCAGTCAAACACAAAGACTTGATGATTGAGGGTCGGCCCAAATGCATACTCGCCATCAGAGCGATAAATCGGTCCGATGGTGGCCGAACGGCCTCCATGTTCATAGTCGTACTCCCAGAATGGAGGGACAAAGTCTGGTATCATCTCTGGGGTCCACTCGTTGTAGAACAGTTTTCCGAGTGTGCGAGGCCATCCAAAATTCTCTCCACCATTCATGGAAATATTATACTCGTCATAATCAAAGGAGGCATCCGGCCCCACGACACCGATATACAGAGCATTCGTCAGAGGATCCACCTTAAAACGATATGGGTTTCGGAGGCCATAGGCATAGATTTCCCATCGCACTCCCGGCTCCCCGAAAAATGGATTGTCATGCGGAATGGTGCCATCTCGATGAATTCGCAGAATTTTTCCTCGCAGGTCCTGCAAATTCTGCGCAGAGCGTTCTGAATCCACCAGACGTGCCCAATGGTAGTCTTTCAGCGCATGCATATCCATGAATGCCGCTAATTGCTCTTCGGACATCTTCCATCCCGGGCGTACCTCTGACATCCCCGTATCTCCGGTAGAGAGATAGAGCGTGGAGTCGGGGCCCCATTCAAGATCACCTGCCTGATGACAGCATTGCGGCTCCGTTGGAACCCGTAAGAGCACATGCTCCGATTCAAGATCAAGGTGCCCGTCTCCATAGGTAAATCTGGAAAGTGTATTAATAAATGTATGCGGCTCCGCATAGTAGAGATAGACATAGGGAGAGCCTTCATAAAATTCGGGATCCACTTCAATCCCGAACAGGCCATGCTCCACATTTGTCGGATCCGTGGTCTGTAAATGGGCAATCTGTGTGACCTCACCGGTCTCCGCGTCATAATGGTGAACTTTCCCGCGCAGTTCGGCAATCCAGACATCCCCCTGTTCATCAACAGCGATATCGTCAGGCCAGACATTTTCTGCAATGACCTCTTTGATTCGATGCCCGGAAAAATCGGTCTCCGTACGGCCTGCCGCCATGCGCAGCCCCTGTACAATGTGCTCCAGGAATGCCGGAGTCTTCCAGGTGTCTGCAAAATGTCCGAGTGCGGTTACAAATACCCGCCCGTTGTTATGCGTACGAATCCAGCTTAAAGGATAGTCATTCACCTCCGGCCCTGCAACAGATTCGGTCAGTTCAACGCTTTCCGTATCCAGTGACAGCAAGACCTTTGAATTCCAGCGGGGGTTGGTATCCAGAACATAAATTTCTTCATGAACCCAAAAATCATCTCCTAGCAGCCCGTGGATAAAGTACCTTTTTGGAGACCAAGTCGTCGGAAGTACGAATTTCGGCACAGATCCTCTTTTTGCTCCATTTGAGTACAAAATATTTTCACGAGCACTCCAGAGGCCGTAAAATCGCTCAAAATGTGAAATTTCGCCCTTTTTTATCCAAAAAAAGACAAAAAGTGGCACTACTGCGCCACTACCAGCGCCAATTGGACGGAGCTATTCCCTTGAAGAACCCTTGGCTTCCCCACACCACAGCGGGTTCGCATTAAAAGACTCAGGTTAAATGCCGCCCCCTGGATCACCATCCGCTTCATAATTTCAAGGTTGTCCCGAACATAAACTCTTCGCATTCCCCCCGTCTCTAAAAGGTGTGCAAA
>JAJECV010000050.1 GCA_022821875.1 Rhodothermales bacterium | reverse complement strand
TTCGACCCTCTCGGGATTCACCGACAGCGTCACCTCCACCGGGGGCGGCTGATCATCATCCAGAATCGTAATCTCCACCTCCGAAGGACGGCCGGCCTCCACCGCCGCTGGCAGTGCCCCCAAGGCCACGATGAGCCGCTCTGTTCCCTCCGAGATCTCATCCTGTACCATGTGCACCACGGCGGTACCGCTTTGCACCCCGGCAGCAATTGAGATTGATGGAATCGGCACATAATCGGTCGGCTCGGTGGGGCCGGGAGCCCCGGGGGTATAGGTCAGGGGAATGACGACCGGGCTGGATAACTCGCCGGTGAGCGTGGCGGTGATTGTAACTGCATCGCCCTCGTTGACCGGGTTCGGGGATGCGGACAGAGATATACTTGGAAATGTGACCGGAGGCGCGTCAAGATCCGTAATCGTCACCAGAACCGAAGAAGGGGTTCCCTCGCTTACCTCCGATGGCAGACTGCCCAGAGAAACCGTGAACGTCTCATTATCATAGTCTGCATCCTTTACCGTCGCAATTGTACCGGTTCCTGTCAGCGCATCGGCCGCAATCGTGATGGATGCCAGATTGCCGTAATCCCCTTCTTCCGCGGTGCCCGGTGTCAGCGTCAACAGAATCGTCACTGGATTGGGCAGTACTTGAGAGAGCGTTGCCGTGACGGTCACCGAACTTCCCTCGTCCACTTGATTGGGATTTGCAGACAGAGACACATTCGGAGGCGTGTCAGGGTCCGTAATCGTCACTAGAACCGAAGAAGGCGTTCCCTCGCTTACCTCCGATGGCAGACTGCTCAGAGAAGCCGTGAAGGTCTCATTATCATAGTCTGCATCCTTTGCCGTCGCAATTGTACCGGTTCCTGTCAGCGCATCGGCCGCAATCGTGATGGATGCCAGATTGCCGTAATCCCCTTCTTCTGCTGTGCCCGGTGTCAGCGTCAACGGAATCGTCACCGGATCCGGCAGTGCTTTGGAGAGTGTTGCCGTGACGGTCACCGAACTTCCCTCGTCCACTGGATTGGGATTTACGGACAGGCGCACATCTGGAAGCACGGCCGGAGGCGTGTCTAGATCCGTAATCGTCACCAGAACCGAAGAAGGTGTTCCCTCGCTTATCTCCGATGGCAGACTGCCCAGAGAAACTGTGAACGTCTCATCGTCATAGTCTGCATCTTTTACCGTCGCAATTGTACCGGTTCCTGTCAGTGCATCGGCCGTAATCGTGATGGATGCCAGATTGCCGTAATCCCCTTCTTCCGCCGTGCCCGGTGTCAGCGTCAACGGAATCGTCACCGGATTCGGCAGCACTTTGGGGAGCGTCGCCGTGACGGTCACCGAACCGCCCTCGTCCACTGGATTGGGATTTGCAGACAGAGACACACTCGGTGGTGTGTCAGGATCTGTAATCGTCACCAGAACGGAAGAAGGCGTTCCCTCAATGACCTCCGATGGCAGACTGCTCAGAGAAACTGTGAATGTCTCATTGTCATAGTCTGCATCCTTTACCGTCGCAATTGTCCCCGTGCCTGCCTGCGTATTGGCCGCAATCGTGATGGATGCCAGATTGCCGTAATCCCCTTCTTCCGCCGTGCCCGGGGTCAGCGTCAGCGGAATCGTCACTGGATTGGGCAGTACTTGGGAGAGCGTCGCCGTGACGATCACCGAACCACCCTCGTCCACTAGATTGGGATTTGCGGACAGAGACACACTCGGAGGCGTGTCAGGATCCGTAATCGTCACCGGAACCGAAGAAGGCGTTCCCTTGATGACCTCCGATGGCAGAGTGCTCAGGGAAACCGTGAACGTCTCATCGTCATGGTCGGCATCTTTTACCGTCGCAATTGTCCCCGTGCCTGTCAGCGCATTGGCCGCAATCGTGATGGATGCCAGATTGCCGTAATCGTCTTTTTCTGCGGTGCCCGGTGTCAGCGTCAGCGGAATCGTCACTGGATCCGAAAGTGCTCCGGAAAGTGTCACCGTCACCGTCACATCCTCCCCTTCAGTCACCTGTCTGGTCGCCGATAAGTGAACATTGCGCTTCTCCAGAATCGTAACCTCCACCGAAGAAGGCGTTCCCTCGCTGATCTCCGATGGCAGACTGCCCAGAGAAACCGTGAATGTTTCATCGTCATAGTCTGCATCCTTTACCGTCGCAATTGTCCCCGTGCCTGTCAGCGTATTGGCCGCAATGGTGATAGATCCCAAATTGCCGTAATCGTCTTTTTCCGCGGTGCGCGGTGTCAGCGTCAGCGGAATCGTCGCCGGATCCGAAAGTGCTCCGGAAAGTGTCACCGTTACCGTCACATCCTCCCCTTCAGTCACCTGCTTGGTTACTGATAAGTGAACATTGCGCTTCTCCAGAATCGTGATCTCCACCGAAGAAGGCATTCCTTTGTCTATCTTCGGTGGCAAATCTCCCAGTGATACTGTAAACGTCTCATCGTCCGCATCCAAATCCTCTTTGGTTGTAATCGTACCCATTCCTGACAGCGCACCTGCCGGGATCGTGATCTCACGTAAACTCCCATAATCACCCGTCTCCGCCGTACCTGGGGTCAGCGTCAGCGGGATCGCTACCGGGGCAGGCTGTGCTTCAGAAAGCGTCAGCGTCAGATCCGTTGACTCCCCCTCGTACAATGTGTTCTGCGTTACCGAAAGCGTAACGGTGGGTCGATCATTATCCAGAATCCAGATCGGAATCGCCCCTCGTTTCCAGATCTTTAGTTCGGGGTAGGCTTTTTCAAACTCATCTTGCTTAATCAAAATCCTGAATTTTTCGTCAATCTCCACAATTTCGTCATCTCTTGTTGGGATTTCACCGGTCCCCTCTGTTTTCCCTGCCGGGATTGTGATCCGGTCTGGAACCGGACCGTAGTCGCCGTCATCATCTCCCCTCAAGAAATTTGATTCTATCGGAACGTCTACATCCGTGGACTGCACCTCCGTAATCGCCGCCGTGACCGTCACCAACTCTCCTTCAGCCACCGAGTCAGGATCTGCCGACAAACTCACCGTAGGCCGGTCCTTGATGGTCAGGGCATACGAACAGTTTTGATTAGGAAAACACCGGGCATGAAGTAGCCCTAGCAAGTTATGCGAATTATGCCCTCCCCAATCGCTCCTGGTCCACACTAACGTCTCTTCACCCTCCACAATATCATCCTCCTTGATACGGAGTTCAATACTGGCCGTTTTGAGCGTATATTCGGGATTGTCGGGATCTGGATAGATATTCATTTTTGCGTGCCGTACTCCATATTGATCACAGCCTGGATTCACAAAATCAAAATCATCAACATTTCCGCCGCGCCGCTTGTTCGATACGCGAATTATGATATGGCCTGCACGTGGAGGGTCGCAGTCAGGATCAATAACGACAACGCCGTTACCGCCGCTGATCGGTTCAGACAGCGTCCATGTCAGCGTCGTTGTCTGACCCTCATAAACCGGGTTGGGATCTGCCGACCAAGTAATTATCAGTCTGTTGATGATCGTTATCCTGATGGAACCGGGATCTCCCACGGTCAGCGTAGAGGGCAACCTGTCTGCATCAATCTCCACCGTAAACTGCTCCTTTTGCTCCTCCTTTTGGTCCTCCGTTATCGGAATCTTGACCGTTCCGGTCGTACTGCCTCCGGGAATCGTGATCTTGCGCTCGGTCAAACCTCCATAGTCCGCCGGTTCGGCAGTATCCTCTATGAGCGCTAGCGGAATCTCCACATCGCCGGACAAACTCCCCGATAACTCCGCCGTGATGATAACGGATTGCCCCTCATTCACCGGGTTCGGCGGGTATGCCGATAATAATTTGACCGTATGTGCTGCCGAAGGCTGATCATTGTCCAGAATCGTCAGGGTATGTACATTCGCACTTCCCGCCGTATATCCTGGACCATCAGTTAACGTCAGAATTACCGTCTCATCATTCTCATCTTTGCTGTCATCGTGAATCCTGACTGAAATGGTCACCGAGGTCTCACCTGCACTCACGGAAGCCGTCCCCGAATCGGTGATACTGTAGTCTTCGGCTGCTGCGCTACCACTCACATCGTAATTCAATGTTAAGCCTCCCGCGGGGGCAGCCATACTGAGGTTTACCACTACGCTGTGCGCACCCGCGTCTTCGCTTTTACTGGCAGAAGCCAAAGCAAAATTAACTTCCGGCAATGGTTCTTTAATCTTCACAAAAACTGAATCCTGAGGGCCTTCCTGCACCTCCGGCGGTACGTTGTCTAATGCGATCAGAAAGATCTCATCTTCATGATCCGAATCTGTACGGGTCTGGATCTCTGCCGTATTTTCGGTTTCTCCGGCAGGGATTATAATGGATGGTATTTTTTTGTAGTCTGTACGTTCTGCAGTACATTTTCCGCATTTGTGAGTTACGTTCAGCGGAATCTCCAACTCATTTGCTGATGCATAGGCAAGCGTCGCTGTGACCGTCACCGGGGTGCCCTCCTCCACCGGATTCGGAGATGCCGCAAGGTTTACCGTCAGCGGCTCCCCCCGGATGGTAATCTTAACTTTACACTCGGATGCGTCGCAATCAGCTCCAAAGAAGTCCCATCCTGCATCCCCGATTCCAACTGGTGTGCCTCTGGCAAAAATCAAAAACTCCTCTTTCTCAGCCACATTATCTCTAATGACATCAACGTTAACACTGGATTTTGTTGTACCGGCCGCGAATATAAATTCATGATAGTAATCGCAGCCATTCGGATTAGAGGGGCTTGAACAACTGCTCATATTATAATCCCAGGCACCGCCTGAAGAAGATCCCTGTAAACTGATTTGAGTCCCTCCGCTCTTCGTGAGTGCTTTTGACAGAGACATCGTTAGAGTCACAGACTCTCCTTCAGAAACCACGAGTTTATCCGCCTCCAATGTCAGGATTAACTTACTGTCTTCTCCGCCCAGAACAGTTTTATCTGTCTCCGGCGCATCATCCTTCGCCTCATGTACGATTACAAAGAGGCGGTTATCTAGAACATTACCGCCCAGGGGACCTGCGGCAATCCGGGTGAATGGTTCATCAGCCCATACCACGGCGGGTGTCCCCCCATACAAATCAAAATCATCTGGCGTGATTTCGAACTCAATCCGGTCGCTGAAGTCCCCGATACCGATGACAGCAGGTTCATGTTCTGCGGTGGAGTCAAAATGCGGGAGTATTACTTGATGTTCATTCTGCGCGGTATGCTGATCCTGCCCTGTAAGCGTGAATACCTGATTTTTTCCGATCAGGGTTAAATCCGTAAAATTTCCCGACGGAAGCGTTTGTATTGTATTCTTCGGGGAAACGGACAATGGTCTGTTTTTCTCCGTACCCATATAAGACATTGCCGGCATAAGATGGTGACCATAGCACTTTGAACCAAAGGCGTTGAAGAATAGAGTGAAAAACAGAATTCCAAGCATCACCGAGGGTTGTGATCCTCGATTCGGGTGAAGCAAAGCCCGAACAGGGAAGGCAGCAAATATCCCGTACATGGAGTAAATGCCCGTCTGCCGGAAGGACCATCCTCTCCCGGGATGCCGGTAAAGTTCGGGTTTATTTCTCATCACCACTCAGGTCCGGAAACTTCGTAGCTCAACGATGCACGGAATTTAGGAAATTATGCACAAATAACAACGGATTACCTGATTGACCATTTCTCAGGATTCAGGCTTTGGTCCGGTGGTCGGAGCAGCGTATTCGCAGGCCGTAGGTCACATGATCTGTATCTGCAATACGCAGATATTCGGCAGGCGACGCGGTCTTGCCGGAACCGGGTGTCCCCTGAATCAGGGAGATTGCAGCCCCATTTGTCACCACAGCCTCTTTCATCCCGTCGGCAAACCTTTGCCGTTCCTCTGTATGTCGGTCAAAGTATCTGGCAGTACCCCGATCAGACATAGGGTAACGGGGATATCGGACCGTGCGCTCATAGGGAATACCAGAGGGTGCTGCAAACCGGGGTAAACGGATGCGGGAGTGGATGGGTTCCCTTCTCTCCCATGGTTGCTCACAGATACAGCTGCGTGAACTTCAGGATCCACAGTGTCAATGACAAAGAAAAATGCTGATTCAGAGGGGGGTATGCCAAACTTTAACTCCACTGAAAATGGACAAAGATGACTTTGTGTGAACCTCAACTCCCCGCCGTCTATCCCCCTGCCCGCCGAAAGCCCCGTGGACTCTTTCCAAATCTCATCCTCTCACCTGTTTGAATTTTCTGCGCAGATCTTTGGCATCTTTCTATAGGTATCATCGTTTATTTTGCCTCATTGCCTGTTCCTGTCACAATAATCATGGGGGGGTTGATTATGAGTCATCATACTCTATACGTTTTCTCTGTTTTGCTTTTGGTACCAACTGGATGCCAATCGCCCGTGGAAGGCAATCTGGAATCGTCAGGCCAGATGCCGTCCATCCAGCATTTCATTCGTGGTACGAATTCCTCCAGCGTCGTGAACCCGGATGCATTTACGAATCTGGATTCCCTCCTCCTCCAGTCCATTCGAAATCAAGCCTTTCCAGGCGCAGCGGTTGCAGTGGGAAAACACTCGGAAATCATCAAATTGACCGGCTACGGTGCATTCACCTATCAATCAGAGCGGCATATATCCGCAACGTCCGTCTTTGATCTGGCTTCTCTGACCAAAGTTGTTGCCACAACCACTGCCGCCATGATCCTTTACGAGCGGGGGAAGCTGGATCTGGAAGCACCGGTTTCCCGTTATCTGGATGCATTCAATACTCCGGAACGGCAATCCATTACGATCCGACATCTCTTAGCACATACCAGCGGCTTACCCGCAGGGCAGCCCTTCTATCAATATGGCCTTACAACCTATGAAGCGGTCCTGGATTCCATTTTTTCTATACCACTTCTGACCGATCCAGGAAAAGAATCACTCTACAGCAGCATCGGGATGATTACCCTGGTACTGGTGATGGAAGAGATCACGGGGGAACCCTTTGATCCGTGGTGCATCCGTAATATTTTCGAACCGCTGGAGATGGAGTCCACAGGCTTTCGCGGCACCGGAAAGGCCGATTCCACGGTGGTTCCTACCGAGTTGGATGACTATTTCCGGCATCGTCTCATTCAGGGGGAGGTTCATGATGAAACCGCCTGGATCATGGGAGGAGTCGCCGGCCATGCCGGACTTTTCTCCTCCGCCAGAGATCTTATACAATTTGCCCGGATGATGGTGCAGCGAGGAGACCACAATGGGAATGACTTTCTGCAGCCCCGCACGATTGACCGGTTCACCGCGGCCGTAGACACGGCATTGAGTACGCGTGCGCTGGGCTGGGATACCCAGAGACGGGACGGCCGTCCCTCTTCCGCCGGTCACCACTTCGGGCCGCGCAGTTATGGGCATACCGGCTTCACCGGCACCTCAATATGGATTGATCCTGACTCAAAGGTGTGGGTGATCCTGCTCAGCAACCGCGTTTATCCGACAAGAGATGCCTACGAACGCTTCCGCGGGGTTCGAGGTTTGGTTGCCGATGCCGCCTATGAAGCACTCTTTGGATCAAGTACAGACCCGGCAGCGGAACAAGTCTCCCGGTAATGCTTAAAAGCGGGCTGTCTTTATTGTACTGCACGCCGCATGCCAACATACGACTATAAACGCGCCGACGGAACCGTTTTTGAAGCATTTCAGTCCATTACGGCCGAGCCGCTTACAGAATGTCCCACCACCGGTCAGCCCGTGGAGCGAATAATCAGCGGGGGCACGGGCTTTATCCTCAAGGGCAGCGGGTTCTACCAGACCGACTACGTCACGAAGCCTGACCATGAAAGGCCGAAAGGCGGCAAGTCTGACGGTAAAGAATCCAGTGCAGAAACGAAAACCAGTGAAGCATCTGCGGATAAAGAGAAGTCCGCTTCCTCAAAAAGTGAGGACTGACCTTCGGTGAGCGCTGCGCATCCTGCGGAGCAGTGATTGCACCGGTCATCCCCCGTCCTTACAGGGCTGCGTCTACCCCTGCTGGACTTCCTGTGCAGCGTGGATAATCTGGCCGAATACTTCGGATTTAAGACTTGCTCCGCCAATCAGCCCGCCGTCTACATCCTTCTGGCGGAGAAGATCTTTCGCGTTGGATGGTTTCATACTCCCGCCATAGAGAATATGCAGACCGGATGCAAAATTTTTGCCAAACTGCCGGCTCACCAGTGACCGGATAAATCTGTGCATAGTCTGGGCTTGCTCCGGGGTTGCCGTTTCTCCGGTGCCAATCGCCCAGACCGGCTCATACGCGATCACGAGGGAGCTGGGGGACTGGATCTTTTTTAAGTCTTCCAGGGCATGTTTGACCTGGGTTGCCACAACCTGTTGTTCTTTTCCGGTTTTTCGATGATTTAAGCGTTCGCCCACACAAATGATGGGGATTAACCCGGTTCTGACCGCCTGTTTTACTTTACTGCTCACTCCACCATCGGTCTCTCCAAAATGCTGTCGCCGCTCCGAATGGCCAAGGATCACATAATGGCATCCCACCGAGAGAAGCATCTGTGCAGAAACCTCGCCCGTGAATGCTCCATGATCCGCCCAATACATGTTCTGCGCACCCAGACGTACCCGGCTCCCCTTCAGGGCGGCACGGACACCGCTTAGGAAAGGGGCCGGAGGACAGACTGCCACCCGGACTGCGGCGGCATCTGCACTTTCCTGAATGATCCCCTGTGCCAGTTCGACGGCAGAGGCGGCATTCGTATTCATTTTCCAATTTCCTGCGATAAGCATCTTTATTCCTGTTCCTGTGTTTCTAAACGTCCCACCATGTACTCATGGAGTGAGGCCATGGTGCCGCCAACATACTTGTTGATGAGATTCCCTTCCGGGCCGATAAGATAGCGTGTCGGAAGGACATTGATGTTATACTTCTGTGCAACTTCCTGCCCTCCGTATACATGGTAGCCGGGAACATCCCGTTCTTCAAAAAATGCCTCATTCACCAGCGTATCAGGCTGCATGGAGATGGAGACGACTGCGACCTGATCCAGCCCCAATGCCGCAATCATGTCATTACGTCCCGGCAGCTCCCGCTGATAAAGATCATCTTCCGGCCGATAGAATTCCAGCACCACATGCCGGCCTCTGAACTCCTGCAGCCGCAAGGAGTCTCCATCGGCTTCTCGAACCGCAAATAGAGGGGCTTTCATTCCAGGCAGAAGGTTCTGTACTTCGTATGCGGCCCGCTGCGCCCATGTAGCCCAATGCGTATCGCCAAAGTCCCTCTGTATGGTCTGGGTCACCTCTAGGGCGGCATCATACTCCATGCTGTCCAAATGGGCAAGCACACGTTCTGAGGCAATTTCGGCCTGCTGAAGCGGGGGCTCCGCCCGCTCCGACAGATCATCCAGAAGCGCCAATGCCGCCGACTGCCCTTCCAGACGGGCCTTTGCCTGTCTGGCCGCGCGGACGGCATCCCCGTAGCGGCGATTGGACGAAGGAAGTTGCTGCATCCGTGCAACGACAAGCGAATCCTGCCAGCCGGTTCCCATCAGGATCGCCTCTGCCGCGGCAAGTTCCGCTCCCATCGAGTTCGGGAAGGTCTCCTGCAGATTCCAGAGAATCATCGTCGTCTGTGATACACGCGTACGCACCTCCTCTTCACTGTATAACTGCGACTGCACAAGATCAAGGAGTGCCTGTTCATGCTGTGCACGAATATTCTGATATGCCTGCAGCGATGCGTTCTGCTTTGACCGGATCCGCAGATTGCGTCCACGCAGGGGAAATGCGGCCTCTAATGATGCGGAATCCCCCTCAGCGACCGCCATTTGGCCGGACACCTGAATTTGTCCTAACCGGCTGATAATCAACCGGTATACCCCGCGCCGCGGAGCATTCACCTGCATAGAGAAATACCCGGTGCTGTCGGTAACCGCGTAGCCGAGGGTATCCGGCTCCCCCGCATGATCTCCCGCCACAAGAACCTCGAATCCACGATAATCCGTGGACGGATCAATCTCTGCACGAATACTCAGCGTACCCTCAAACGAACTCTGGATCTGTTCCGGCGGCGGGCTTTGCTCCGACTGTGCACATGCCAGTCCGGGCACCGTAATGAGCACACAGTACAGTACTGCACATGTGGTTTGCGTAAAGGATCGTTTCATGATCTGCGGCGGATTAATTCTTCTCTGATTAAGGTATGCACCAGCTTCGGATCCGCTGCACCGTCAAATCGGCGCATAACCTGTCCGATAAAGAACCCGACGATGGATTCCTTGCCGTTCATGTATTGGTTTACCTGTTTGGGGTTTTCTTTCAGGACAAGATCCACAACGGGCTGCAAAGCACTGCGATCCGAAATCTGAATCAGTCTGCGCTCCTTTGCAATCGCATCCGGTGCCCGGTCATCGGTGATCATTTCCTCGAACAGCACCTGTGCGGCACTGGAACTGACCGCGGCCTCCATCCGCAGATGAACCAACCCGGCCAGACGCTCCGGCGCAATCGGGAAATCCGCCATGCGTACATCTTTTTCCTTGCAGGTTCTAAGTACATCCCCCATGATAAAATTTGAGACGGCTTTTGCCTGATCCGAAAATGAATGATTCGAGTGCGAGGAGCGCAGTGCGTCCAGCACCGCTTCAAAATAGTCAGAAACCGGTCGCTCATCCGTCAGAATTCCCGCATCGTACTCCGGCAGCTGCAAGGTTTGAACATAGTCCCGATAGCGCTCGTCAGGAAGCCGCGGCATCTCTCTTTCAATGGCGGCTCTGTCCGACTCGGTCACCAGAACAGGAGGTAAATCAGGATCTGGAAAATACCGGTAATCGTGTGCCTCCTCCTTGGATCGCATGGGATGGGTCTGCCCGGCGATGTCGTTCCACAGGCGGGTTTCGTGGATTACGCTTTCCCCCTGTATCAGGAGAGTGATCTGTCGCTGAACTTCATAGTCAATGGCCCGCTCGACATGGCGAAACGAGTTCATGTTCTTAATTTCTGTTTTCGTACCGAGTATCCGGGATCCCTTAGGGCGCACCGATACATTCGCATCACAGCGTAATGAACCTTCTTCCATATTCCCGTCACTGATCTCAAGGTATCGGACCAGTTGACGGATTTTCTGCATGTACCGGTTTGCTTCTGCACCGGATCGCAGATCGGGTTCGGAGACGATTTCCAGAAGTGGTACCCCGCACCGGTTATAATCAAGCAATGTACGGACTGGATCCTGATCGTGCAGGGACCTGCCTGCATCCTCTTCAATATGGATCCGGGTAATTCCGATCCGTCGGTCCGCCTCAATATTAAGGTATCCCGCGGTGCAGATCGGATCTTCAAACTGTGAGATCTGATACCCTTTCGGCAGATCTGGATAGAAGTAATGTTTCCGGGCCATACTGCTCCGCTCTGCAATTTCACAACGGGTTGCCAGGCCCAGACGCACAGCGAATGCAATGACCCTGGCATTCAGGACAGGCAATGTGCCCGGCAGTCCCAGACTCACAGGATCCACATGCTGATTGGGAGCCGCCCCAAACTCGGCGGAATCCGGACTGAACGCCTTGGAAGCGGTCAATAACTGGCAGTGCACCTCAAGGCCGATAACAGACTCGTACTCCATCTCGGGACTTCCTCCTCTGATAGGAACCATGATCCGGGGATGCGGTCACCGGTTATGATTCTGTGAAGGCATCCAGGATTTCCTGGCCGTGAATTTTGGTTTTCGGGCGCTTGAAGATTTTTATAATCGTCCCGGATTCATCCATCAGGAACGTCGTGCGCTTTACCCCCATAAAGGTCTTTCCGTACATCTTCTTTTCGCCCCAGGCCCCATACGTTTCCAGAATCTTTTTTTCCGGATCTGCCACAAGCGAAAAGGGCAGATCATGCTTCGCCGCAAATTTTTGATGTGACGATACACTGTCAGGCGAAACGCCAATCACCATAATTCCCGCCTCCTGGAGTCCTTCCCAGTGATCCCGAATACTGCAGGCTTCTGCCGTGCATCCCGGGGTATCATCCTTGGGATAAAAATACAAAGCGACCTTATGACCGGCATAATCACTGAGTCGCAGTTCCTGCCCATCTCCGGATGGTCCTGTAAAATCGGGGGCCTGATCTCCTACTTGTAACATTGCAATTTAGGTTTAAATGAGTTGGTTATAAGCGAATATGCACATCCTGCTCCCATACGTGAGCATCCTGTACAGTTCCGTCAAACTCTTTATGCCGCATCCTGATCGCAGTACGTTCCTGATTAATACGCCAGAAGGTGTTCAAGCGCTTCCTGAAGCCGTGCACGGGCAGAAAATATTTCTTTTTCCAGATTGATTGAAAAAGGCACGGGGGTATCCAGACTGGCGACTCGAACCGGCGGGGCATCCAGATACTCAAACCCCTTCTCCGTAATCCTTGCAGCAATTTCCGCGCCAAAGCCGCCCGTCATGGTTGCCTCATGCAGTATCAGGAGGCGGCCCGTCTTTTTCAGCGACTGCAAGACGGTGTCCTGATCCCAGGGGATCAGCGTACGCAAGTCAATTACTTCAACCGAAAATCCATTTTGCGGTTGCAGTTGTGCCGCTTCCAGCGCCCATTGTACGCCCAGTCCATATGTCACGATGGTGGCATCCCTGCCGGAGCACAGGCGGACCGCTTTCCCTAAAGGGACATCAAACGCGGCATTTGGCACTTCACCGCGCTGACTGCGATACAGATACTTGTGTTCAAAATATAGAACCGGATTCGGATCTGCAGCAGAGGCCAGAAGCAGTCCCTTTGCGTCGTAGGGGGTGGACGGGACGACCACTTTTAATCCGGGAACATGGCAGAACCAGGCTTCTTTGGACTGTGAGTGAAACGGGCCGGCACCGATATGCCCTCCAAATGGAGCCCGGATGGTCACATTCACGGGCGCGTTCCACCGGTAATGCGTCGTAGCCAGATTATTTACAATCTGATTAAATCCGCAGGAGATAAAGTCGGCATACTGCATTTCTATAATGGGGCGAAAGCCTTCCAGCGTCAGCCCCAGTGCTGCCCCCAGCACACCACTTTCCATGATCGGTGTATTGCGCACACGCGTGGCCCCGAACTGCTCCAGAAGTCCGGCGGATGCTTTGAATACTCCTCCGTACCCGGCAACATCCTGTCCCATCAGAAGGACGCGTTCATCTTCTTCCATTGCCTGCCGCATCGCCTCACAGATGGCATCCACTAAGCGGAGTTCGGACGTTTTGCTATCGGGCTGCCGAAGTGGCGCACTCCCGATTGCAAACACCGATCTTTTTTCCCTGGAAGCGGTACTTTCCATCAGAGGCTGCGCCAGCGCATACTCGGAGGCCGCCTCGACCTCTCTGGATATTTCGCCCCGCATCGCTTCTATTTCCCTGGGGGTAACCACCTCATTTTCGATCATTCGGGCCGTATACAGCTCCACCGGATCCTTCGCCGCCCACTCTTCCATGAGTGCCTGAGGGACATACTTCACTCCCGAGGCTTCCTCATGCCCGCGCCGCCGGAAGGTTTTCATCTCAAGAAGGGTCGGGCCGCTGCCCTGACGTGCATGTGCAGCGGCGCTTTGAACTGCCGTGACCACGCTCAGTACATCGTTTCCATCCACGGATATGCCTGGGAATCCATAGCCAGAAGCTGCATCGGCCAAATTTGCAATGGGTACCGCTTCCTCGGTTGGAGTTGAGAGACCGTACCCGTTATTCTCCACAATAAACAAGACGGGTAAATCCCAGATCCCCGCCAGACTGCACGCTTCGTGAAAATCTCCCTCTCGCGTGGCTCCGTCCCCGCAAAAAACAACTGCAATGTCCTCGTTTCCCTTGAGCTGGGCGGCCTGAGCGATCCCGCAGGCGACGGGCAGCATTGCGCCAAGATGCGAAATCATCCCCACAAGACGTTTCTCCGGCAGTCCAAAATGAAAGGTGCGATCCCGCCCCTGGGTATAGCCTCCTGCTTTTCCCATCATCTGGCAGAAGAGTGGACGAAGCGGTACCTGCCGCGTAGTCCACACGCCCAGATTCCGATGTAAGGGCAGAATGACATCGGTTTTCCGCAATGCCCAGGTACAGCCGACGGCAATGGCTTCCTGACCGTAGCCACTGAACCATTTTGAGATCCGGTTGTGGCGAATGAGGCGCAGCATGTGCTCCTCAATCACACGCGGTATCAGGAGTGCGTGAAGCAACTCCCGAAGTTCGGTATTTGAGAATTGCTTAATCCTGCTCAATGACCGCCTCCCGATATAACGGCTCGTAGGGTTCGGAAGAGAATTTTCAAGTCCATCCGCAGACTCATATTTTCGATGTAGTAGAGATCAAACTTTACCTTTTGCTGTACATCTTCAAGCGAGCGGTCATAATGCCACATGACCTGTGCCCAGCCGGTGATCCCGGGTTTGACGCGGTGGCGTCGATTATAGAGCGGCACCTTGCCGATGAGCTTCTCCACAAAGTACGGCCGTTCCGGGCGGGGACCAACCAGGCTCATATCCCCGCGCATGACATTCCATAACTGGGGAATTTCATCCAGACGCGTTTTCCGCAGCCAGCGTCCAACGGGGGTGTAGCGGGTGTCATCCTTGGAAGCCCATACGGGGCCGGTTTCCGCTTCTGCATCCATCTGCATCGTCCTGAATTTATACATGGTGAAAACACGGCCCTGTTTTCCGATCCGTTTCTGCCTGTAAATGGCCCCGCCTTCGGAGGTCGTCTTCACAGCAATGGTGAGTCCGATCCAGAGCGGCATCCCGACAACCAGAATGATCAGTGCGACAACCAGATCAATGAGCCGCTTTGTGACCTGTTCCCATGCGGGCATTGGAATTGGAAACACTTCAATGAGGGGGAGACCGTAGATGTGTTCGGTCCGTGCCATTCCCCCGATCACGGAGTAAAAATCCGGAACGATTTTGAGAGCTACATTCTTTCCGTCACAGAGCTGCAGGACCTCTGCAAGTTCTTTATGATCCTGCGATCCCAGTGCGATCAGGACATCCCGGACCTGCAGGTCATCAATCATGTCAGGTAGGTGCTCAATGGCGTGTATTGTTTCTGTTCCGTCTGCTTCCGATCTATTCAAGGTCGCATCTCCCTGTTGGCCTAGCCGCACTGCTCCGACGATTTGCAGACCGGCAGCCGGGTATTTGGCGACATCCCGGTGCAGCCGCTCAACCTGATCCCGCCATCCGACGACGAGGGCACGGTGTGTCCCGTATCCCCGCAGGATGAGTGCCTTCTGCACCGAGCGCACAAGGATCCGTCCGGATGTAATCATTCCCAGTACGGAGCTCCAGTAGGTTGCAAATATAGAGAGGTTTCCTCCAGTTTCCAGCGCCTCAATAAAGATGCTGAAGACCAGGATCAGAACGCCGACCGTAATCACTTTTGCCAGAGAGACGATTTCATCAATCCGGCTGGCTGCGTGTCGTTCGCGGTACATCCCGGCAAACAGGAGCATGACAATCCAGAAGAGTGCAAGGCCCAGCGAGGCATACAGGGGGTAGATCATCTGTCCCTGCGCCCCCTCAAAGCCGAGAAGATCAAAACTATCAGGAAACCTGATCCGTAAAAACAGAATACAGGAGGCTGCCACGGCAATGATGTCCGTAATGATCAGAGCAATAAATTCAAACTTCCGAGACATTCATCAAACGGTTTATGCCGCCCTTATACACGAAACCTGCATCTCCCGTGCCCGTACCGTCCATTCCCCCGCAGAACCGCTCGGATTCTCAAAGACCATGGTCATCAAAACAATATAACTTTAGTCCTTAGTTTGGGGTGTCTGGATGGGTTTGATCCGATCCTATGAGCTGCAAATCCCGGTTTCAGTCCGTTCTGGAACCACAATAAATCTAATGAATTGATGCATAAATCTTGTACTATCCTGAATCTGTTCCGGTTGTATGCAGAGAAGGATCCGACTCCTTTCCATGCCAATTCGTTTTTGCACTTTAATTTCCGGTCGGTTCACCTGCTTGAATCAAAATTTTCGAGGCAGCGATGAGGTTCCCACATGAACTCATTGTGCCCGCCCGCTCGACTTACTCCTCATTGCAGGGCCGGATGCTGCGGATTGGTCTGCTGCTTGGCGGCCTGTTTATATTAACAGTTGATCTGGTTCTGGCGCAGAGTAATCGTTTTCTTCCGACGGGCGACCATGCCTACGAATACATTGTGCGGCTTCAGCGCCGGGGCCATTTGCTGGGCTTAAATCCGACGGCCCTTCCTTATCAGAGAGGGGAGGTCTGGGATGCACTGAGCCAGATAGACACAACGCAGCTGAACCATTCCGAGCATCACTGGGTGGATTTACTTCGAAAAAAACTCCGCCCGCCTTCCATGTCCAAAGACCGGGTTGCGGTCGGATATACGTTTATGGCAGGAACGGATGTAATTAACAGTGACCGGATTGACCCGGTACGTCCCCAGGGAGAGGCCGTTAATTTTTACTGGCACGGCACGGCGGCCAGTGGCTATCTGGAGGCCGGGCCCGCCGTCGCAGAAATGTCCGTGTTTCACAGCCGCTATTATGACCGGGACCCGGACGGCATTGATGCCGGCCTGCGCCTGATGGCACGAAGCGAACATTCCTATGTCGGCTGGAGTCAACGGCGGCTCTCTGCCTATATGGGGCGCTGGGATCTGCATTGGGGAACTCCCGGAGATGCGTCTACGATCATCAGCAGCAATGCACGCAGCCGGGATCAGGTATGGCTTCGGCTTGGAGGGGACCGCGTCTCGGTGACGGCAGTTCTGAGTGAATTGGACAGTGCGACGGATGGACGGTACTATACCGGGCGGGCAGCGGATGACTCCGTAAAATTCGGCAGTACCCGGAGGTTCCATGCGGCCCACCGCTGGGATTATCGTCCGACCAAAAAATTCATGCTCAGCTTTATGGAGTCTGCCATCTATTCGGGCCCTTCCTCCTCCCTCTCTCTAAAATACCTGAACCCTGTCAATCCGTTCACATTCGTTGTGGATAACGTTCCCAAGAATGACGATAACAATGGTTTTCTGGCGGGGCTTTTATGGGCACAGTTCAAACGTCTGACCATACAGGGGCAATTCATGGTGGATGATATCCGCCTCCAGTCAAATACGGGGCCAGAGACGATCACCTTTGTGCTGACCGGATCGGCTGCCTATGCTCTGCCAAAAGCAGATTTGAAACTGACACTGGAAACCGTCACCTCCAGAGCCTATAACGCGCCCCAGACTGAGGGACAGTACATCTATCTCAACCGGGGGCTGGCAACACAGTTCAGCGATTATGTCCATACCTCTTTGTTCCTTGAGTTTTATCTGGATCGCCGGGTGCGGGGATTGCGGCTGGGACCGAAGATGGACCTATTGCTTCAGGGGGAGCGGGATCTGCGCCAGCCATTTCCCGTAAAGTCAGAGTCGATTCAAAATCTTCTTGATGGCGATGTTAAGCGTACGATCCGGGGATCCATGAGACTCACGTATCAGCCCATGCATTGGTGGTGGATTGCGGCGGATGGGGGGTATAATATCAACAGTGGCGACTCGAATCGATTCATTGGACTCCTTAACGCCGGCATCCTGCTTACACTGGAACAGACCATCAAGCTTTGGGATTCGTGAAATACACGCTGGCCATCCTGCCCCTGACCTTCATTACGGTTTCCTGTCTTGCACAGGTCCCTTTCAGCAGATTAGCGCTGCGTATTCAGGGAACCCAAAATGTGAACCAAAGCCGGTTGCACGATTACTGGCATCCGGCAAGCGGGATGAAAGTATCCGCTTCTACACCATTTTATACAGGAGACTGGGAGGTCAGCCTGGGAATTCACCGCTTCAACAACTCCACGGATGTCCCTGGATTTGGAGCACTCTGGATCAGTTCCGGCTGGGCACTGAAAATTCCGGTGACCCATCGGATGATGCTCAATCCGGGCATCAGTATCGGAAATTACCGGATGTCATTTGATGAATCCGTCACCGGCTATTCGGGGGAGCAAAGCGAGAGTGATTTTGTCAGCAGTATTGGAGTACTGGCCTCGCTGGATCTGGGGCGCAGATGGTTTGTGTTTAGCCAGGCCGAATATCTTCGTGTTCAGACCCAGCCCCTGATGCACTTGTGGTTTGTTTCGGCGGGGGTTGGTGTTCAGATGAATATGGGGAAAATTCTCCAGACCCTGCTGGAGTGATGTCGTGTCTGTGGAAGATCTGTTTCTGGGTTCTGATCCTATTTGGGTCCGGCATCTCCATCGCTTCCGCACAGGTGCTCACTGCGGAGGACCTTGTTCAGGCTGGAGTCGCCCGGCTCGCTGATATTCTGGAACTTACCGAGGATTGGGTGCGCAGTTCTACCGAGGGATATCACTGGAACATTGCTCCGCTGGGCGCTTCCTGGGAGGCCAGCCCTGACTGGCGCCTGTTCATTGACGGGCAGCCAATAGATCTGCATGCGCTGAACCGGCAAAGCCTGAATGTACTTCCTCTGGCGATTACCGGGATCTGTGAAGTTCGGCTGCACACGCATCCGGTAGTGATCCATGGAATTCTGGCTTCCGGCGGGGCGATTCAGATTACCCGCTGTATTCCGGAAGCCGGGATTTCATTTGAGGGGCAGTTTAGTGCGGGCAATGAGACGGGGGATCCAGGCCCGTACCGGTACACAAGTTTTGGAGGATCCAATGTGGATCGTACGGGGCCAACCGTCCACAGCAGTCTGGCGGCCAGATCCCACGACAGGTTCATACGGGTTACCGGAATGGCGGACGAACACCATGCAACCGACCCACGTATCCGCCCGAGAGTGGTTCAGCTCTATCAGGGTGAAAAAGATGCCCGCATCCTTCACCGGGCACTGGGTCTGGACACCGGGTTATTTGGTCACAGCGTTAATGCGGGGACGAGCCGGGTGGAAGATCTGATGTTTCTTCCCTTTATGGGAAGGGAGATTCCACTAGACCAGGAGTTCTCCTATGCATCTGCATCGTTCTCCCAGAGTAGATTCAGGTACTCATTGTCCGCCAGTTTAGCGGCACTGAATACCCGTCAGAACCCGGAATCCGTCTCCATTATGTTTACCCGGAGGCAATTGTATGCACGCGCCTCCACGCATGCATTTCTGATGGGTACATCAAGACTGGAATATGGAGTCAGTGCTGTATTGGCCGATGCACGCTTTGCCTCCGGTCAGGAACATGACCGTCTCAATTCCCTGCGTGTGGATGCCACCTTCGCACCTGATTTAAGGGATCCTTTGAAGATGAAGGTCCTGTCCGCATTTTCATTGGATGATGGCACGCCGGGTTACGAACTGTTTGCCCATGCATGGCATGAAGAGCGTGAGATTGGTTTACGGCTTCTAATGAAACGCCGGGCGCTGGCCTCCCGAATCAACTTTGCCAGTTGGGTTACACGCGGGCATCATCCAGGGGATGCGGAACTGCATGTTCAAGATCTGGACTCGTCTAAGCGGGAGTCGGTGTACTCTGCCGATCTGCACTGGGCAGCCGGGAACATGGTCAGACTATATCTCAGCAGTGGTATCCGCAGGTATGTGAATGCTGTGCGCCCGTTCACTGTGTCTGCACTGGACTCCACTCAAACCTATCTGCAAGCCGTAACCGGTATCATCTCTACCCGTGGAACGGTTGCCCGCACAAGCCTGCGGGTTCATTATCCTGTGACGCGGCACTTCACGTTCGGGGTTCATGGTGTCTATGCGTATCCGTGGTCAAAAATGCACACCTTTCGGGATGCGTGGCATCATCGTCTGCAGGTGGGTCTGCGGGGAGAATTCCGCCCCAGTCCCCGGTTCAGTCTGAATCTGCAGCTGCGCTATGTCGGGTCAAGTACATGGCATGAATTTGAGAGGGCGGCCCGGGACCGCCCCGGGTTTTATGCGGCGCAATTACCGGGTACCGTGCATCTTCATCTGACGGTGCAAAAAAGATTCTGGAGCGACCGGCTCCGCATGAGTGCCACAATGCGGAACGTACTTGATCACCCCCATTTGACCCATCCCGCCGGTGCCCGAACCCGTGCATTATTTCAGGTGACACTGCATTATGCATTCCTGGTCCGCAGCCGTGATGTGTCCTGATTGTATTGAGTCGGACCGCCTGCCTGTCAGTATCTGTCCAAGTGACGTTCCTTCAGGCCAGAGCGACATTACTACTGCGAGGTGTGCTCCGTGATGGGTTTTTCCCGGAAGTAAATTCAAACACGAATCTGGAGCACCGGAACGGGACCGTTATCGTACCACAGTCAGATTCAGCAGGGGACGGCCTGATCATTTCATCAAGTGGAGATAAACGAATTTTGTATATTGTCGTAATCAGATAGACAGGAGCATGTTGGGGGTATCGAAACGGTCCGAATCTGTGAGCAAAGTTCGGCGGAATGTATGTCAAGTTACACGCACTGCTGATTATGGTTTGCAAAAAGTTGATTTCTGTGCCTCTGGAAGCCAATCCTCCTGACATGGGCACCATTGTACACTTAAGCAAGTGCAGATCAGGTTATGCAACAACCTGCTGACGTTCTAACCTCATCTCAACATGCATCCAGCAGGTATGATGGTGCGCTGTCAAGGAAAGATTCAAGTCCCGCAACGGATGTGTCACCGGAAATTGCCGAATTGATCCTGTCAGCAAATCATCTCTATCAGGGAGATTGTATCCGGTTGATGGAAAATATAAAGGACCATTCTGTTGATTTGATCCTCTGTGATTTGCCTTATGGTACTACCCGGAATAAATGGGACAGCCAAATCCCCCTTGATCAATTATGGAAAGCCTATCGAAGGATAATTAAGCCCAGAGGGGTCATTGCATTAACATCACAGGGCGTGTTTACGGCTAAACTCATTCTTAGCAATGAACAATGGTTCCGCTATAAATTTGTCTGGGTAAAGAGCAAGCCTACAAACTTCTTGAATGCCCGGCGGCAGCCTCTGAGGCAGCATGAAGATATCTGCATCTTCTACCTCAGACAGCCAAAGTATCGTTCTGTAATGTGGTTAGCGGATCCATCCGATAAAGGAACCCGTAAGGATCAGTATACAGGAAGTTACGGAGATTTTAAGCCGGTTTATGTAAAGAGTACTGGTGAACGTTTTCCTACAGATACGCTCTATTGCAAAACGGCTGAAAGTGAAGCAGGAGGGCGTGTTTGGCATCCCACACAGAAACCCGTTGCCCTGGGGAGGTACCTCATTCGACTATTTACCGGAAAAAACGGGCTTGTGCTTGATAATGCTTTCGGCAGCGGTAGCTTTCTGGTCGCGGCCGCTATGGAAGGGCGCAGATATATTGGTATTGAAAAAAACGAAGATGTACATCTTTTCAGGAACGAGCGGATTGATTATATGAAAGTCGCTCATCAGAGACTAGCTGAAGTTGAAAACGATATGGCCGGAGAAAATCTGCCTCCACCGCTGTTGTCATCACTTCAACCCAGTGCTAGAATTGGACAGGCCGGCGATTCATGTATGATTGATGTGGATAGCGGGTTAGATTCTTCGTGAGTCACAGGGTGAATCATGCCTGATTTATCCTGCAGCAAACGGTCATGGGCAACGGATCTCATTGCTCATGTCCAGAACCGGGTTCGCTCAGATAATCGGGCGATCAGAGATGCAGGAGGCGAACAGATCATACGGTTTGAAGGCGGAAATTTATTCCCGTGTTTTGCTTTTCGGTGATCAATCAAGAACGGTTATTCTACATACGGTGAGCATCTCATTTCTTACCAAAGCAAACCCGACGGTATTCATGATTAACTACGATAAGTTTCGTTTATCTCTCAAACGCCTGCAGGAACAGCATGAACACTATATACGACTGGATCCATCAGTCGCTGTCCTGATTCGTGAGGCAGTCATGGAGTCCGTCATTCAGCGCTTTGAAGTTTGCTGTGAATGCTTGTGGAAGGCGATGAAAAGGTACATGATTGAAGAACTTGGACTGGCCAGTGTTCCAAACAGTCCGAAGCCGCTCTTAAGGTTGGCAAACGAAAACGATCTTCTGTCTGGATCATTGGCACAATGGTTCAAGTATGCGAACGCACGAACAGATACATCTCACGACTATGATGAGGATAAGGCGTTGGCATGCCTTGATCTGGTACCGGATTTTATTGCGGATGCGATCAAACTCTATAATGAAATGACCGGAGAGCCATGGATATAACTCAGGACGCAATTCACATTAGCACGGACGAGTACAAAGTGCTCCAGACATTGCTCGAACAGTACCTTCCCGGCACGCCTGCCTGGGTATATGGTTCCCGTGTGAAGTCAACATCTACGCACAAATCCGACCTGGACCTCGTAGTCTTTGCGAAACCTGAACAGCGGCCGCAGGTCCATGATCTGCGGGAAGCCTTTGAGGAAAGCGATTTACTGTTCCGGGTGGACTTGTTTATATGGGATGACTTACCGAAGGTGTTTCAGGAAGAGATCAGGGAAATGCATGTGGCTCTGGAATAGCGGCACTTTTCAGAAATAATGATCTCACCTGTAATAGCCTGCACAGGCGGATGCCGGATTGCTTGCATCATGTCAGCACAGCCCATTTTCAGACCGCAACATTTTCCATTGAGGAAAGCCCTGACCCGCACAGCGGGCATCGGGTGGTACGGAAATCCTGCGGATGCCCCAGAGTTGAGGGGCTCACGCACGGTTCTGCGAGAGCCGGGGGGTGAAATTCCCTCCGGCTGCTTGATATTCCCAAAGGTTTGCGTTCAGGCCATGAGGCTTCCAAGCTCCATTCGGGATATACAACAACTGGTTCCGTCTCCATTCCAGTTGTCTATCATCCCGATGTCAAAGGAATCAGATAGTGTCTGTATTGATCTGGATAAATCAGGCAATACTCAAAATTCAGTTACCGAATGATGGAACGGAATGAAGACGAAAGCGGGCTCCCGGCATCCGTCCCCGTTGTATCAGGGCTCTCAGGTCCGTCTTCTACGATCTGATCCGTTCCGCAGAACCGATCAAATGCCTGGATTAAGTCCACCGCAATTGCCTCGGCGCTGCGCCCCTCAATGTGTCTGCGTTCAATAACGTACATCACATCCCCACCCTTGATCAAGGCCATAAACGGGGAGGAGGGAGGAATACCGACCAGTAGATCCCTTGCAGCGGTGGTCGCCGCGAGGTCCTGCCCCGCGAATACCGTCACTGCCCGGTCTGGCTGCGTCTTATTCTGCATAGCTAAGCCAACCGCGGGGCGTGCCATGGCCGCCGCGCAGCCGCATACAGAGTTTATCACCAGCAGCATTGTCTGGCCGGAGGTCATGTCAAATGCACTCGTCACCTCTTCGGCGGTTCGCAACTCATCCACGCCGAATCGGGTGAGTTCCTGACGCATCGGAGATACAAGATGTTCGGGGTATGGCATGATAGAATCAGTAAGCGATATACAGGGTATGGAGTTCCTGTATACACGCAGAGGAGCAGATTGTTCCTGTGAAATTATGATCAGGAATTGACGCTTTCCATTCCCGCTATACAAGGCCCAATCTGTACAAGTCCCTAAAAGAGTTCGTTGCGGGCACTATCCGCCTCGCCGGCATCAATCTCACGGGCATTCGAACCTGCAATCTGATCTGCCAATACCTGCCCGTAGGTTGGATAGCATGAGCGTTCCATCCGGGCTTCTGAATCCCAGAGACGTGCCCGAATCAATGCTTTTGCGCAATGGAGGAATGCCTCTTCAACCGTCACCTTGAGAACTGAGATGGGCAGTTTTCCCTTGATCGCAAGCGGCGCACGCAACTCTGGATCAATGGAGATCTCTGCCCGTCCGTTGACACGCAACGTCTCCGTGAAGCCGGGTACGAAGAAGAGCAGGCCTACATACGGGCGTTCAACAAGATTCATCAATGTGTCCACCTGGCGGTTCCCCGGTCGATCAGGCAGCAATAATGTCTTATTGTCTGGAATATGCGCCAGTGAGCCCGGCGGGTCCCCACGTGGCGAAGCATCCGCCCGTCCATTGGCGCGTGCGGAACTGATGACATAGAATGGAGAGAGTGCAATGAACTTTCTGCAGTGGATATCCAGGTGATCCAGGACCTTGAGTTCCGCCCTTGGCGCAGGCGGACGATAGGTCGTACGCAGTTCTTCAATGGTATTAACGGTCATGTGTATCTTCCTGGAAAAACGTAATAATGAACCGAATTCACGGTCTGTGTGTACTATCGGATGGGTAGGTTCAATCTTCGGATACTAAATTCAGAGATTCATACCCACCACCAAGGTAATATACTACGATGCGTGTATATATTCTTCTCTGTACGGTCTGCCTTGCGGGCTGCTCTCAAAGCCGGCAACTGCGTACACAGGACTCGCCCTCCCTGCAAGCGGTTTCGTCGGTGAGTCCAGTCATGCCTTCCGCCGCAATTGCATCTGAACTACGCGCCTTTGCAGCATCCTGGCAGGGAACCCCGCATCTAGAGGGAGGAAAAGACCAGACAGGCGTGGATGCCCCTGGACTCGTAGTGGCCGCTGCGGAACAGATAATGGGGCTTTCGCTTCCGCATTCAACGGCACGGCAACTGGGATTCGGTGTAGAAGTTGAACGAAGTTCCCTCATGCCGGGAGACATTGTATTCTTCCGCCCTACAAGTATGCCGAGGCATGTGGGTATTTACCTTGGCTCACAGGAATTTCTGCATGTTTGGCCGGAAGACGGAGTCACTGTCGGACGAATTGATGAGCCGTACTGGAGCGGTGCCTACTGGGCCGGGAAACGCCTTCTGGGGCAGCAGATCCCGGTACATACCCCCGTTACGGCCGGAGAGACTCCAGATAGCCTCGGAAATCGGCGTGTAGGGTGGTGACCATAACCATAATAATCTGAGTATGAATGCCTGTTTATCTCACTGAAAAAGCACTGAAGAAACTCAAAGCAGATATCCATCACGCACGTACGGTGGAACGTAAGCGTATCTCAAATGAGATCGCCGAAGCCCGTGCACATGGCGACCTTTCTGAAAATGCCGAATATGATGCGGCCAAGGAGGCACAGGGCAAACTGGAGGCGCATATTGCGCAGATGGAGAACACCCTGGCAGAAGCCCGACTCGTGAATGAAGAGGATGTCGATGCTTCCAGAGCCCGGATCCTGTCTACCGTTCGCTATGTGAACCTGAAGACCGGTAAAGAAAAGACCGTTACTCTCGTATCTGCACCCGAAGCAGATGTTGCCAGCGGACGCATTCCGATTACCAGTCCCATCGGGAAGGGACTCCTGGGCAAAGCTGTGGACGAAGAAGCGGTCATTGAAGTCCCGGCCGGCGAACTGCATGTGAAGGTGCTGGAAATTACCCGGGATGGGCAATGATTGACCTGCGCAGTGACACGGTGACACGCCCGTCCGAGGGAATGCGCCGTGCCATGGCAGCTGCCGAGGTGGGGGATGACGTATTTGGGGAAGATCCAACCGTAGAGGTACTGCAGGACACAGTTGCAAAGCTTCTCGGCAAAGAAGCGGCACTCTTTGTCCCGTCGGGAATGATGGGAAACCAGTTGGGGATTCATGTACATACCCGGCCCGGCGACGAAGTCATTGTGGAGAGAAAGAGTCATATCTTTAATTACGAATCTGGAGCCGCCAGCAGTTTAAGCGGAGTGACGCTGCATGTCATTGAGGGAAAGGGAGGACGGTTCCAGAAAGACCAGTTACTGGGTGCACTGCGAAACGGCCATTACTGGGAATCCGCTTCCACCCTGCTGTGTCTGGAAAATACACTCAATATTGCCGGAGGGCTGCTGAATCCGTTTCTGGAATTGCAGGAACTGGCCGACTGTGCGCATGCGCATGGGCTGGCATGCCATCTTGACGGTGCCAGATTGTGGAATGCCTCGGTTTCCACCCGGATCCCGGTGCACAAGTATGCGGCCCCCTTTGATACCGTAACCGTATGCCTTTCCAAAGGATTGGGCGCCCCGGTGGGATCCGTGTTTGCAGGTACCGAAAAAACAATCCGGCGTGCACACCGGCGTAGAAAAGAATTGGGAGCAGGAATGCGGCAGGTCGGCATCCTGGCGGCCGCCGGGCTCTATGCACTTGAGCATCATCTCGCTGACCTTGAACAGGATCATGCGCATGCTCAGCGTCTGGCAGATGGGCTGGCCACTCTTCCCTCTATCCATGTTCCTGCGCCCCCTACGAATATCGTACTGATCCAGTTGACAGATATAGAACTCACAACTGATCGTTTGCTCAGGCGCTTACATGAGCGGGGAGTCTTAATGGTGGAAGTTGGCCCAAATACACTGCGGGCCACGGTTCACCGGGATCTCTGTACAGAAAACATTGATACCGCGATTCGGGCGTTTGAGCAGGCACTCAAACGACCGTGACCTCAAGGGACGGCAGTCGGCTGCAGGTCGCCTCCAGCCGATCCCCCTGGACAACCGGGCCCACGCCCTCTGGCGTACCCGTATAAAGCAGGTCTCCGTGTTCCAGCGTAAAGATTTTAGAACAGTATGAGACTAGGTGCGCAACCGGGAAGATCATGTTCTGCGTAGTTCCATGCTGTTTCACGGTGCCATTCACTTTGAGCGACAGTGTTAGTTCCTGGGGATTCCCGATTTCGGCCGCAGGCACCAGTTCTCCAAGTGGCGCAAACGTATCAAACCCTTTCGCTATACTCCACGGTTTGCCCTTCCTCTTCGCTTCCGACTGTAAATCCCGTGCCGTCATATCTAATCCGATTGCGTAGGCCGTTACATGATGAAGGCTGCGCTGTGGGGGGATATCCCGTCCGCCCCGTCCGATCATGGCGACCAGTTCCACTTCGTGATGGACGTTTGAGGTCATGGAGGGGAGACGAATGGCCTCATGCGAGCGTATAAGTGCGGTGGAGGGCTTCAGAAAAATGATCGGCTGCGCCGGAACGGCAGCGTTCATTTCTGCGGCGTGCTTTGCGTAGTTTCGACCGATGCAGAGCACTTTGCCGACACGCACTCGCTCCATAGTAGATGGGTCAGTCAGTATCATCCGAATAAATTGGGAACCTATTTAAATTAGACGCATAACAGTGGGCTACCGAAAAAATTGCGCGTCAAATTGGCGCACTTATACTAGAATCAATGTTTGCAGTTGTCAATATCAGCGGAAAGCAATACCGCGTTGCCGAAGAAGATACGCTTTTCATTCCCTATGAGGCGGAGGCCAAGGAGGGAGACACCCTTCATTTCCCGGAGGTTCTTCTGGTTGCGGACCAGGAAGACGTAAAGATTGGCCGTCCTCATGTGGCCGGTGCACAGGTGACCGGCGAGGTGGTTCAGCATGTCCGCGGGGACAAGATCATCGTGTTCAAGAAAAAACGCCGCAAGCGTTACAAGGTTAAGCAAGGCCATCGGCAGCGGTATACCCAAATCCGAATTTCATCGCTCTCCATTGAAGAATAGACAAGAGTTACTATGGCACATAAGAAAGGACTAGGTTCCACCAAGAACGGTCGCGACTCCAGGCCCAAGATGCTTGGGGTGAAGGTCTATGCCGGCCAGCATATTTCGGCTGGCGGCATTATCGTGCGTCAACGAGGCACACGCATCCACCCGGGCATCAATGTTGGCAGGGGGGGCGATGACACACTCTTTGCCCGTGCGGAAGGGATCGTCCGGTTCGCAAGTGGGCGCAAAGACCGCAAGATGGTGCATGTTGACCCCATTGCACCGGCCTGATTTCCTGAAGGTCCGCCTCGGTCTCCAGCCTCAACTATGGTATTGAACTAACGCATAATCATCCCCATGGGTACAATGAATCGTATGCGGGAAAACACGGGCATCGTCCTGTGGATTCTCGTTATTTCCTTTGGCGGTCTCTGGGTTCTCCAGGACTCTGGAGTGTTTGACACGATTGGTGCGGATCCTCTCGGGAAAGTGATCGTCGTGGACGGGGACCCCATCACCCGGGAGATTTACAGCCGGCAGCTGGAAGCGCAGCTGGAACAGGTACGGCGCAGCAATAACGGGAATGTGCCGCCACAGCAGTTGGAGGCCGAGCGCGAACGGGCGTTCAATGCTCTGGTGGAAAATAAACTGCGTGAACACATGATGGATGAGATCGGAGTAACGGTCAGTGACACGGAGGTTCGGGAACTCATTCTTGGCGAGAACCCTCATTGGATTGTGCGGCAGAATTTTTCGGATGGTCAGGGGGGGATCAATCGTGCGATCCTGCAGAATGTGATTGATGATCCGGCGCAGGCACCGGCGCTCATCCAGTTGGAGCAGTATATCCGGCTTGACCGCCGGGAGCAGCGGCTGAATCAGCTTCTGGAAGCTTCCGTACGCGTATCCGAGGCCGATGCAAAGGCAATGTGGGAACTTGAACAGAAACGGGCGGATGTTGAATTTTTCTTTCTAAGGTACGCAGATGTACCAGATTCTCTTGTCACTGTTACTGACCGTGATGTATCTCAGCATTACTCAGATAACCGGGAAGATTATGCAAAAGAACGGCTCTATTCAGTCCAGATTGCCTCCCTGTCCAGATTGCCGTCCCAGGAAGACACACTGGCGATCCTGCAAGAGATTGAGCGGCTGCGCCAGGGATTTGCAGAAACAGAGAATGATTCCTTATTCCTCGCCCAGTCTGCCAGCGACATAAACTGGTCGGATAATTTTGTTGGTGCCTCTACATTGTCGCCCGATGAATTGGCTATTCTATTTGAGCAGGACACCGAAGTCCAGACGGGGGAGATTATCGGTCCCATCATTGTGAATGGTCAGGCACAATTAATCAAGGTTGCAGCTGCACGCCCCGCGGAAGAAACCCATGTCCGTGCACGCCATATCCTCGTAAATGCCGATGATGATCCTGCTGCCGCTCGTGCTTCCATACAGGAGGCCAGGCGCAGAATCCAGGCGGGGGAAGATTTTGGAGCAGTAGCCATTGAGATGAGTGATGATCAGGGGAGTGGTGCGAATGGCGGGGATCTTGGATGGTTTGGGCCGGGGAGGATGGTGGCACCTTTCCAGGAGGCCGCTTTTGGAGCTGACATTGGAGATCTGGTCGGCCCCGTGGAAACCACCTTTGGGTTCCATCTGATTGAGGTCACGCATCGGGCATCGGTGGATGTACAATTATCTCGACTAGCGTATACGATTGATGTATCGGTGGCTACGCTGAACAATCTTCAGGAATCTCTGGAAGATTTACGCTACTATGCGGAAGAGGAAGGCGACTTTATCAGTGAATCGGAACGGCGCGGTATTGCAATTGAATCTTTGCAGATTCAGGAAGATCAGACCGCCATTCCAGGATTTGGGCAAAGTTTTGCGATTGAGGCATTTTTGCGTGACGCGGACACGGGGGATATCAGCCCTGTGATCGAACTCAATGATGTTGCGCTGCTCGTGCATGTGGTCAGCATTGAATCAGCAGGGTACGAGGCGCTTGAGACGGTAGAAACCCAGGTAAGAGAACTTGCAGCTCTGGAGAGAAAACGTGATTATCAGGTGGATCAACTGCAGTCTGCCTATGATTCCGGCGGATTTGAGGGGCTTGCGGATGCGCTTGAGATCAGTCCCCAGATCGCCTCAGGAATCTCCTTTGATAATCCTGTTGTCAGTGGATTGGGGCGGGATTACCAGTTTATCGGGGCAGCCTTGGGATTAAGTGCCGGAGAAGATTCCGGGGTCTTGGCGGGCGACAACGGAGCCTATGTTATTCGTACGAACTCCATCAGTGAATCTCCTGAAATCTCGGACGATGAACTTGAAACCATGCTGAATGATCTCACCCGAGACCAGCAGAACCTTGTTCTTCAGGGCTGGATTACGACCCTTCGTGAGTCGGCGAAAATCGAGGATCTACGGACCGATTTACTGCCTCTGCAGTAGTAAGTTTTACATCATCCACCCAATCAATCCGGTGGAGAAAGCGTTTAATTGGTTCTTCGGCAAGTTCTGGTTCAGGCAGGCGACACCACAGGATGTGGTGCTTAGATCCTGCTCAGTGCCTGCTCTAAATCCTCCAGCAGATCTTCTGCGTCTTCAATCCCGATGGATAAGCGGACTAGATTGTCGCTGATTCCGAGATTGGCGCGTTCCTCGGCAGTGAGTGCACCATGTGACATTGTGGCAGGATGCCCAATCAGACTTTCCACCCCGCCAAGGCTCTCGGCAAACGTGAAGACATTGAGTGAGTGCAAAATATCCCTTGTCTGCGCGGAGGAAGAAGTTCTGAGTACCGCCGCCAGCATCCCCCCAAAATCCGTCATCTGCTTTTTGGCCAGATCATGTCCAGGATCTGATTTTAGCCCTGGATAATTGACCTGTGCGATTTTCGGATGATCCGCAAGATAGGCGGCAACGGCCTGCGCATTAGAGCAGTGGCGCTCCATGCGCACATGAAGGCTTTTTGCTCCTCTGAGTACCAGAAAACAATCCATTGGACCGGGGATTGCCCCCACGCATTTCACTTGAAACCGTAAATGTTCGGTCCACTCTTCGCTATTGGTGCACACAAAACCACCGACAAGATCTGAATGTCCCCCAAGATATTTGGTCGTGGAATGAAGGACCAGGTCTGCCCCTAGGGAGAGTGGCTGCTGCAGGTATGGCGATGCAAACGTATTATCAACGACGACCGCTGCACCAACCGAATGTGCGCACTCGGCGATGGCCTGAATATCCACTATCTGGATCAAGGGATTTGTCGGAGATTCCATCCAGACGACCTTGGTTGCCGATCTTAATGCCTGCGTCACCGCATCCGTGCTGGTCAGATCGGTAAAGGTCACCTGTACCCCCATCGGGGCAAGCACAAGCTTTAGATAACGGTAATTCCCCCCATACATATCGTCAGAGGCAACAATATGATCACCTGGGCGCAGTGCTCGCAGGATTGCATCCGTTGCTGACATTCCAGAGGCAAAAGCAATCCCGTAGGCTGCATCTTCAAGGCTTGCAAGATTCTTCTCCAGCATCGTCCGGGTCGGGTTTGCGGCCCGCCCATATTCGTATGTGGTTGCAGAGCCGGCCGGCGGCTGTCTGTAGGTGGAGGTTTGATAGATTGGGGGCATGATGGAGCCGGTCGCCTCGTCTGGCTTCTGACCGGCGTGCACGGCCCGCGTTGCAAAACGCATTGGGTAAAAAAATTAATAGATATTAGTATCCCGACTGTCTGGCACAGATGTTGGCCTCTTCTGCACGGGATCTCTGGTTGGTCTGTGCATAGGCCAGATACAGCGCATGGCAAACACTGCCGAGATCGGATAAATCATGCTCCAGCTGCCGCCTGACGGCTTCCAGATGGAGAATCGCCTGTCCGAAATGTTCCGATTTTGACTGTTCCAGAGTTTCTTTGCGGGCTTCCAGCCGCTCCATCTCGTTTGGGGCAATCCTTCTTCCATCTCCCTGTAACGAATCTTGTACTGCCTGAAAATGATGATCAACCTGAAACCCAAGGTTTGCATAAGCGGCACCAAGATTAAAGCGGGCATTCACATAGGATGAATCCAGTTCAATTGCCCGCGAAAGAAGCGGAATTGCCTCTTCATAGTCTTCCTGACGCAGCAGCAGCGTGCCATAATTATAGAGGTATGTGGGATTAGTTTCCTCAAGGAGATAGATATCCTGATAAAAGGAGCGTGCCTCCTCGGTTGCGTCAGACCCTGCGTACGCATTCAGCAGCAGCCTGCGAATCTCGCTGTCATCGGGATAATGCTGCCGTGCTATTTTCAGGACCCGGATCATTTGGCGGTAATACTCAGGCTGTGTCCCGGGATCGGCAAGTTCGGTGGCCATCAACTCGTAGGTCCGTATCAGATGGATGAACAGGTTGCGATCCGTATGGCCAAGGGCGATGGCCGATTCATAGGCATTCACGGCTTCTTGCGCCTCGCCGGCGTTATAGTACGCATGGGCTTCATTGATCAGCGCACTCACCGAATCTGGAATGATCATGGATGCATTTCGAAAATGACGTGCTGCTTCCGTGAACTGATTAGCACGCTCACGTCCTCCCAGTTGATCTGCATCCCGGAACGTCTCCATCGCTAACATAAACTCGTTTCGATACAGAATTGAGCGCTGTCTTGCTACATGTGCATGGTGTTCCGGGTTCAGTATCCGGGCCTGAGTGTAAGCTCCCATTAACTCTCCCACATATCCAGTTCGTTCCTCGCCGTCCGAAACCTGTGGGAGCATAGACATGAGGATATCTCCTTTGAGCAGAAGAACTTCCGGGTTTTTTGGTTCGGACTCCAGGGCCTTGTTGATATTACTGAGTGCACGCTGGTAGTCCTTATTGCGGAGGTCAAGCCGGGCTCCCTCAAGATGTGGATTGCTTCTGCAGCCACTAACGGCGATGAAGATCACAAGCAGCCAGCTCATGACGGGCAGGGGGCGTTTCATGGGGTAAAAATTTTATTCTGCGGTATTGCCATTACGCAGGCAGGTCAAAGGTAGTTTCTTTTTTTTTAGAGAATGTCCAGTTCAATCGAACCGCGATAGACGAAGTCAGCGGGTCCCTCCAGATATACGCGGTCGGTTTCCAGACCGACGGTCAGGATTCCCCCTGGCATCTTGACATCACAGGTATCGGAGGAAATGAGGTTGGATTCCTGCGCAGCGACCACGCTTGCAATCGCACCGGTCCCGCATGCGAGGGTTTCTGTTTCAACTCCTTTTTCATAGGTCCGAACACGGATGCCTGTGCCGGATGAATCAGTGTCCAGCATTGCAAAGTTGATATTTGCCCCCTCTGGTTGAAGCATGGGATCATGCCGGAGCCGGGCTCCCCATTCCGCCACCGGCAGCGGATCGATATCCGATGTGAAACATACGATATGTTCGGTTCCAGGCCATAGATAGTGTACTGAACTAATTACACCTGGGATCGGCTGATCCAGTTTGATGATGCCATTGTAATTTTTCGGTGCATCCATGTAGATCCGTACAGGGGGGTCTGCACAGACATGAACTTCACAGATGCCTGAGGCCGTCTGCATGTGCGCCGTGGTTTGACGGATCCCGCGTTCAAATGCAAATCTGGCAAGGCAGCGGGCACCATTGCCGCACATGGTGCCTTCGCTGCCGTCTGCATTCATGTAAATCATCCGATAATCGGCATCGGCATGCTCTGCCAATGCCAGTATGCCATCTGCTCCAATTCCGGTCCGTCTCGGGCATACCTGTTGGGCAATCCGTGAGAGTTCGGCAACTGAAAACGCATAAAACCGGTTATCGAACACGATAAAATCGTTCCCGGCACCATTCATTTTCGTAAATTCAGCGATTAACGGACGTTTCATCGGACACATTTATCATTCTACTCGGTTGAACCCCCGAGTTTTGATTTGGAACCAAATAAACCATTGGCAGAAACTACTCTCACGCTTGATCAGGCGGATCCTCTTCTACTGTTCGGCACGCATGACGTGCATCTGAAACGAATTGAGTCTGCCTTTCCGAATATCCGCATCATTGCACGGGGAAATCAGATCCATCTCCGTGGCCCAAGCGGCTTGCTTGATTCGATTGCGCATGCCTTCCGAGAACTTGCATCGGTTGCCGGCCGGAACGGATCTGTGACTTCTGGAGATCTTGATACCATCCTTGCCATGGCAACTTCAGATCCAAGGCCATCCAGTAAGGGGATTGGTGATGTCGTGTTATACACCCCTTCCGGGGGCATGATCAGGACCAAAACCCCTGGACAGGCCCAACTGCTTGAAGCGACCCGCCAGAATGATGTTGTGTTTGCCATTGGCCCTGCGGGTACCGGGAAAACGTATATGGCCGTTGCGCTGGCCGTCGCCGCCCTGAAAGCGCGGCAGGTAAAGCGGATTGTACTCTGCCGCCCTGCGGTGGAGGCGGGAGAGCGTTTAGGGTTTCTGCCGGGGGATTTCCGGGACAAGATTGATCCTTACCTGCGCCCGCTCTACGATGCTCTGGAGGAGTTTCTACCCGCTGAAAAGCTCTCCGCACACATGGCCGACCATGTTATAGAAATCGTGCCTCTGGCCTTTATGCGCGGACGCACATTGAATTCTTCCTTCGTCATTCTGGACGAAGCACAAAATGCGACGGCTATCCAGATGAAGATGTTTCTGACGCGTCTCGGAATCAATAGCCGTGCCATTGTGACGGGGGATCTCACCCAGGTTGACCTTCAGAATCCAAAGCAAAGCGGTCTCGTGGAAGCAGAATCTATTCTCCAAAAGATCAGAGGCATCAGTTTTGTATACTTCAGTGAGATTGATGTTGTACGTCACCGGCTCGTTAAGGAGATCATTAACGCCTACCAGAGGAACGGGGATTGACAGCATCTCAGTCGTGGTCACGGTAGGGTATTGACCAGAATTGAACGCCCCAATCTTGAGGGACCTATATTGGTAAAGAGCAGGGTTCCCCTTGCAATGTTCTGTGCCTGCGGGCAGTGAGTAAAAACTGCCCAACCCCCGAAATAGCAGATACCGTATCCTCGGTGATCACTTGCAGGACATCTCCATGTGGGGGTGTCTAGCGACAGGGGGCGAAGGTCTGGACCTTAAATATTCAAACGTCCGCTCATTATTGCAGTTTCCGACGGAAGAAGACGGCATCGATCTGTAGAGTTTGTTCGGTTTCCGGATCGACGAACACGGGCTCCAGCAGTACAGCTTGAAATTTTCGGTGTTCCAGTTCCTGCAGGAGTCTGGTATAGTTCCGGCCTCCTTCAAAAAGTGGTATCAGTGACAGTTCTATCTGTATTCCGACCATCTTGTCCAGTACATTTCGGGCCCCGTCAATCACATGCCCCTCATAACCCTGGGTATCAATTTTCAAGAAGGGATTCGCGCCAGGTTGAAACTGAACACCGTACAGGTCACTTAACCGCTGCACTTGAACCGTGGTCGATGATGCCCTCCGTGCTCCCGAATATACTCTAGTCTGTCGCTCCAGCGGGGATAAGAGGGAACTGCATTTATCGTCCTTGGCGATATTCATCTCGGCCTGTTCCGGTGCACTTCCCAATGCATATTGAAAAACATCCCAATTGTCGTCCTTTCTTGCTTTGCGTAACAGGGATTGAAAAGGTTTCTCCAGCGGCTCAAATGAAACGATCCGCCCCTGATAACCGGCATCTCTCAGTTCAGATGCAAACCCGCCATCGCTAGCCCCGGCATCAAGGACGAGATCTACACCTGCGCGTTCCAGCATCCGCTGCCTCCGTGCAGTGAACGAACCCGCCGCATTGAAACGATTCACCTCCAAACCAACCCTGCGAAGCTGTTGCTTCAAGAAAGTCCTGATTCTCATCAAACAAAAATGTGATGGGCGACAGTTGGCTCCGTCAGTCGTGCTTGCTGCATTCCTTTGGCAATCTGGTCATTTGTATAGGGACAGCGGATAATACTTACCGGGAAGTTTGTCCATGTGCATTTGGAGGCATTTTGTGCCGAACGCATAAAAGGTGCTTACTGTGCAAGCACCTTGGAAATATAGTGAAATAGGATGATCTTTGGCCTGGGCTCCGAAACCGGGGTGAATTTCCACGGATATTCAGTTGACACTAGACATTATTCGTATGGAAGCACCTGTTTCTTCCTGCACGCTGGCTGTTCAGCATGCAGGAGGCGAAGTATGGGAGGAGGCCGGATGGACGATTTCGGTTGCAATCGCTGCGGTGTACTGCCGGGTGCTCAAATCCTGAAGCTGCCAGCGGATCATTGGATCGTCGGGCGATTGAAAGACTCCCGTTGAAGCCCCGTGCCGGACGCTCCAGGGGAGTTCCATCCTGGTCAGGTCGGCGGACAATCCGGTCCCGGCTGCTTTGAGCAGTGCCTCCTTCAGCGTCCAGTATCTAAAAAACAGGCTCGCCTTCTTTACACCGCACGCGGATCGGATCTCTGCCCGCTCATTCGGGCCAAAAACCATCTCGGCAATCCCGTCAAAGTCTCGCTTGCGTAAACCCGCCTCCACATCTATCCCTACACGAACTCCCTCCGCAATCGTGATCAATCCGTGCGGATCGCTGTGGCTCACGTTGAATTTGGCGGAGACCGTCCTTCCGCATAATACGGCATACGGTTTCCCGTGATCGGAGGCAGCGACGATTGCTAAGTCAGCATTCTTACATCCTAGCTGCTGGCAGAGCAAGTAGCGCAGCGTAGCCCGGCAAAGTGCAAACTCTCTTCGCGCACGATCAACTTTGTAACGCTGCCAGCGCCGCAACTCTTCCGCATCAAGCCAACTGACGGCATACTGCTCACGATCCGGATCAGGGGCTAGGCTAATGTGGATCACACTCACCTCGCCAGTTCGGGAAACAGGCCGGATCCATGATGGAATCAGATCAGACGGCATGACAGAAGGATATGGAGAGAGAACGCTTCTGCACTGCAAATTCTCCTCCCTGAATTGAAACGTAAATGCAACCGTACATCTCAAACACCAGGACTGAAGGAGAGCCCGGTAAGATTCGCATATTCGCCAATCCCCGGTGCCGTACCGATCACGGATTCAATGGATGCATAGCCGCTGGACTTCAGGCGCTGAACCAGCCCCCGCTTAATGTGCTGAACCAGTTTCGGACCCTCATAGACCAGTGCAGTATAAATTTGCAAAAGGCTGGCGCCTGCGCGGATCATCTGATAGGCATCCTCCGCTGAAGAAATCCCTCCGACTCCGATAATCGGATAATCCGGTCCAACGCATGAGCGAACATATCTGACCATCTGAACCGATCGAGGATAAATGGGCGGGCCGCTCAGCCCGCCATCGCCGATCTCCTGCAGTGATTCCTTATCGGTGACGAGCCCGAGCCGATCCTTGGCTGTATTGGTTACCACAAACCCATTCACGCCATGTCGGACTGCCGTCTCCAGAATTGCGTCTGTCTGGCTGTCGTAGACGACTTTCGGTGTGTCCGGTGGGGCGAGCTTCATCAGTACGGGGACGCGGCCGCTTATCTGATCAATCAGAGCATCCAGCAACGAGTCAAGGTGTTCCGGTGCTTCAAAATTCTTTCCATCCACCGTATTGGGGCACGAGATATTAATGGTCAGGTAATCTGCATACGGTAAAAGCCGCATCATGCACTGACAGTAATCTTTGATGGCGGATGCACTCCCATCGACTCTGGCAATGCTTATACCAATTGGCATGTTCACGGCAGATGTGCGGGATAAACGCCGGGCGACCAGATTTGAACCCTTACTGGGAAGCCCTAATCGGTTAATGATTGCACGATCTTCCTGCAGGCGAAATAACCGCGGCCGTGCATTTCCGGCAGAACGGTTTACCGTAACCGAACCGACCTCTATATGCCCAAACCCCAGCCGTTCCCAGAACGGAACCAGCAGGGCGTTCTTATCGCAGCCTGCTGCCAGACCAATCGGGTTCGGAAACTCCAGCCCCCAGATCTCCTGATGCAGGATCGGATCCTCAAATCCATAGGTCTTCTCCAGATACGCAGGTATGAGCCGGTCCGCAAGCCACGCAGCGCTGAACCCCAGCCGGTGTGCAAATTCAGGCCCCAGCCCGAAAAGCCTGCGCATCAGAATGGAGTCCATTTTCACTACCAGCCAGGTAATAACTGGAATCCAAAATGTGCTCCCTTGTCCGGCCGCTGGAATGGATAGGCGTAGTAGATCTCAAAGATGATGTAGCCCAGGAGATTGAACCGGGCCGATGGGCCGACACTGACGACCGGGATGCGCTCCACCGAGTCCCGCTCAAACTTGAGCATCTTCAGCGGATCATCTCCCGCATTCCAGGCGATCCCTGCATCCACAAAACCGACCAGTTCCACGGGCAGGTAGGGAAAATTGACCAATCCCAATGCCTCCGTTCCCAGGAACGGAAGGCGGATTTCGGCACTCGCCAGCGCAGCACGTGTCCCGTAGAGACGTGTGTATACCGAGCAGGCGGCATCTTTACACTCATCTACAAAATCAAAGGAACTATAATTATATCCGCGAACGAAGCCCCGATAGTATGGATAATAGAGGCTTTCCCGTGCAAAAATCTGATCCTGATCCCCTCCAAAATTCCCTGCGAACATGCCCCGGACCGCAAACGTGACCGGCTGATAAAAGAAGTAGCGCCGGTAATCCCCTAAAACGCTCACAAAATTGTCCGTCCCAAAACGAGGTATGACCTCAAGCCGGTAGCGGCCTCCCTGCGAAGGTGACGTAAAGCCAAAATTGCTGAAGTCCCCCACATAAGCCATGCCTGCGTCAAAGTAATAAAACCCGTCCGGCTCACACGCCCACACAGTCTGGCGTTCCTGCTCCGTCAAACTGCTGCATTTCTGCGCATTCTGACGATCCCTCTGAATTCCGAACGCGGTATAGGTGTAGGTGTAGGCCTGAATGTCAAATCCATATCGGGTGAACCCCCCGAAGATCTCCAGCCGACGCGTGGTTGAGAACGGATACGAACCAATCCCGCGAACCTGATCTATATAAAGCCGCTGCCGCAAATCCTGGATAACATACTCGCCATACTGATTAAAGCCTCGTTGCGGGTAACCGTACAGATACGGGATATGCGCAACCATGCCGCCATAATTGAATCGCCGGCCGCGATTCATGTACTGCGCCATCCCCCCCACATCCCGGAACGTTCCGTTTGCCTGTGCAATCACTGCCAGATTTCGATTTCCCAACATATCGCTGAAATAAAACCCAACGCCTCCAGACGCGCCACCCCCGTAATATCCCCCTACGGAAAGGCCAATTGAGGGCGGAGCAACATAGTCCAGACGCAGACGTGAGTCATAGATTTCTTCAATCGTCGTACTGGGTTCCGGCAGCCCGGTCAGGGGATCATCCAGGTAATTCTCAACCAGCCCTTCATCTGCTGCACTCTGGGGAGGCAGAATATCGGCCTCGGATAGCAGACTCTGTTCAACGAGCGTCCCGGCTGCATCCTCTCCGTCTAGTCCAAAGACCGAGTATTCCCCGTCATAATACACGGAGTAAACCAGCCGTCCATTCTGGGAGGCCACACTCATCGTGGGGGAGAGCGCGGTGATCCCGCTGACCCCTGTCTTCAGATTTGTCACACGATAGGAAGCCTCTTCCCGTAAATGGTACCGGTAGACATCCGAGAATCCATCCTGATCACTCACGAAATACAAATTCTGTCCATCGGGTGAGAACTGAGGGCTGATGTGCTTCCCGTGCAGGAAGGGGCGAAGCGTACGGTGTGTACCGCTCTCTAGATCAATCAGCGAAAAACGCGTATCGGCATACTCCAGGGTCTCAAAATCCGTTCCGTCCGTTCCCCGGTCCGTAACCACGGCAATCGTCTGGCCATCGGGGGACCACGCTGGTTGCAGGTCTGCAAACCGGTCACTGGTAATTTGGCGTACCTGTTGACTCTCAATTTCATATATGTACAGGTCGCTGATCCCGCCATCGATTCCTGAAAATGCAATGGATCCGCCATCCGGAGACCACGCAGGATTACTGAGTGCAGTTACACCGTCTACACTGATGCGGCGTTCAATTGCGCCGCTGGTGAGACTCCATATTGAAATTTCATTATCCCCCTGAACGAACGTAACAAACGCAAACTGTCTCCCGTCAGGCGACCAGGTGCCGGCAGAATTAATAAAGCGGATATTGTCAAAATGGGGATTGGTGTTCGTAGACTGCAGTTTGCGAATAGTTTCCCCCGTAGCTACATCTGCAATAAACAGGTTGATGTTAAAAACATCCTGCTCACTCAGGTACGCAATATACTGCCCGTCCGGGCTTATTGCGGGAGACAGATTCAGTGCCCCCCCGCTTCGTTCTTCGGTAAGGATTGCAACTCCGGCACTGTCGGGGTGGGTCCGTGATTCCATCAGAGGAAGATAGGCTTCTTTGATCGCCTGTGCCCATTCCACAGAAAGAGAATCCGCCGTAATCCCGATCGTATATACAAATGCGGAATCCACTCCGACGCGCCCCCCCAGTTTGAAAAGATTGGTGACGGCCGCATCGCCGTATTTCCCGCCAATATATGCCAGATACGCCTGTCCGTAACGGTAGGGGAAGTATTTATTCGTCCGGGTCATATCCTCAATGGTCGGCAAATCGTCACGCAGTGCCGCATCCCGCATCCACATTGCTGTATGGGCATCCTTCCTGCCTACGGACAGGTATTCCGCCATTCCCTCCACAAGCCAGAGCGGGAGAATCTGAAGGGCAAAGCGGGAACTGTCTCCGCGCGAAAGCGCAATATCATACTGGAAACTGTGCACCAGTTCATGTCCAAGCACATGATCCGTTTCCTTGTAGATCCCGGTGAGCGGCATGACCACCCGCTCCTTCAGGCTTTCGGTCACCCCGCCTGTGCCCTGGCCTAAAAACCCCCCGATCACATTGGTCTGCTGAAAATCGGCATCGTTGGCATAAAAAATGATTGGCTTCCGTTCATGAAAATCACGCAGAAAGGTCCGGGAATGCCGGCGATACCACCGTTCCCCCATGCGGGCTGCATCGGCCACCGCCTCCTTTTCTTCAGGATAATAGTAGAATTCAAAGTGAGGAGTCTGAAAACTCCGGAACTCGAATTGATCATACTGGACCTTATTGCGGCCAAACTGCTGTGCCAGTACGGGAA
Organism: Rhodothermales bacterium; assembly: GCA_022821875.1. GTDB lineage: Bacteria > Bacteroidota > Rhodothermia > Rhodothermales > Bin80 > Bin80. The sequence continues at coordinate 573 of JAJECV010000050.1, read as the reverse complement.
AGGCACCCAGAAAAACCTGTAGAACGATGAATGCAGTTATCTTCGAGACATTTCTCATGGAGTTATTCTGCTGATCATTAACTTTATGGGTATCGGAACCGTCTGAAGTTCCCTCTTAACCGTATAATAGGCTTAGACGGGCAGGCGGTTCCCGAATCATGCCCCCGGAACCCAAAATACGAACAATAAGGGAATTATATCCACAAGTAACAATGCGGGGAACCTTTCCCATTCAGGTGGATAAAACGAATACAATCGGGAAAGATAGTGCCTCCCTGATTGTCTACACAACATCATCCGCTTGATGCTATGCCCGTTAAAGATTGTAAGACAAAGTCCCCCGCTGGTTCAAGGACACGGCAGCATGTGACGATCCGCTTTCGTCTGCGAGGCGACAAAAAGACCTGCCGGCTCCTGAATGAACTGGCGGGTGTCAACCGGTATCTCTGGAATGCGGCGCTGGCGAAAGCCAAAGACGATTACGCGGAAACCGGGCAATCTCAGACCTCTCAGTTTGATTTCTACAAGTGGTATAAAGTACACAAGGATGCGGTCGCACCATGGCTAAGAGAG
>JAJECV010000024.1 GCA_022821875.1 Rhodothermales bacterium | reverse complement strand
AACCGTGCAAGGTTTGAAACTCAAGTCCTGGACTGGTCATGTCCAAAATCAAAGACCTGTGACGATTACGTCCAAATCTTTAACTCCTTTGACCTTAAAACGAAACACCTGGTTACGCGTCCCTTATAATATACAGGGGGCAAATGGAATACTTCGGCAAATAAGTGAAGATTCATTCACAAATTTGCGAAGGCAAATGATTACAGACCAGCAGTATAACCTGCTATTACACTACAGGAACGACAAGAACATGACAATCACAGCACAGCCATACGTACCGGGCCATGTGTCCCTGACCAGACTGGTGCGGAGGAATGGGCTGAAGGATCCGGCACATGAATGCGCAGAGATGATCGCGTCTCATCGCTCTATGTCACGGTCAGAATCGGGGAAATGGCCATGGCCAACGGGGAAATCTCCCGGGGTTCAGTCTAAGGGTCTCTCCGGCGGGAAATTCAGGCTAGATGGGGGTGGGTCGGATGGATCTCACTCGATAAAGTAGTTGGCTACGAACCAGCGGCGCATGGATGGGATCGGGATCACATAGCTGTCGCCCTGCAGATCGAATACTCCATTACTCAGGGCTAAGGAGAATACCGCCTCAGCTTTCTCCTCACTGCATACTTCCCGCAGTGTGGTGATGACTATGTCCTTATCGATGGTCCCGTCCGCCTCAACATTGGCCATTGCTCTTGCAATGCACTGACGCTCTTTCCTGACAATCCCCTCTGCTCTGGATTCATAGAATTTTGTCCGTTTCATCTCCCCCACTTTGAGCGCCGTCTTCAACTTCTCTGGAGTCATCTCCCGCCCCGTTGCCCGCAGATGAATGGCGGCGGCCTGCGCATAGGCGGCCACATGCTGAGGCCAGCCATGGGTCTTCTGCATAATCGCATCCATCCAGGGCGTGGGATCCCCCTTCGCCCGCCCATCCTTCTTGAGCCAGTCCTTGATCACCTCCCCTTCCGCTTCCGGTTTTAACGGGCCCAACTCTACATAGCAGTTGTCCTTGAATCTGAACACACCCATATCTTTGAAGGCTCGCTTCGTTGCACTTAAACCGGCGACGGCCAGCATCACGGGCCTTCCCATCCCGCCGTTATGAAGACTGTCAAGAAACACCCCCACGGTCTCGTAACGTGCCTGTGTCGGATCCATCCCCCTCCCCAGCGTTTGCGCCTCGTCCAGAAGTAGCAGAAGCGGATCCTTCCCCCGTTCGATGATACTCTGAGGTGTGTGACCGGGGAGTTTATACTTCGCGGCCCCCTGGATTTGAATCCATTTATCAAATCCTGCATTTACGGCGATCTCGTCAAGCAGGTGCTTCCAGCCCCCATCCAGTATCTGACACAAGGCATCCGTGTCCCAGAGCGCCTTCGTGTTGATCTTCAATGTCTCCCAGCCCTGCCCTTCCGCCAGTTCTGCACATTTATAGAGCAGTGCACTCTTGCCCGCGCCAGGTGCCGCCTGGATTAGAAACGTGGTCCCTTTTCTGGGATCTTTCTCCGTCCACTTCAGGCGTTCCCTCAAGTCGGCCAGAATTCCCTTCCGCCCATGAAAGTACTTTGCTTCGCCACGGTCTTCAATGTTGGGGGATCTGCGGTCTGAATCACTCATGATGTATATTGGCAACCGATCTACAAGATACGGAATTGCGGGAAATTTGTGCCAATGTGCTTTGCCATCATGGAAGGATTCCCCGTGCGGTTTAGCTACCCCCAGATTCCTACGTGCAGGTCGGAGCCTACCGCCGCACCACTTTTCTGGACTGACGGAGCACACCGTCCACATGCATCTGTACGAAATACACGCCGCTCTCCCACCGCACTTGATGATCCCCGCGCGGGTATGCCTGATCAGTGACGGTCGCTACGCGCCAGCACATCCAGTATCTTCAGACAGATATTGGCCGCCGCCGGAAATCCCACCACCGTCCCGTCCGTAAACGGATTAGACAATTCCTCCGCAGCACAAACGCATCGCCCGGAAACTCCATATCCGCCTCTCTGGAGACGCGACTGGCAAAGTCAAGATCCACATCGGCCGCCGAAAACCCGAACTGGCCGCGCCCAAGCGTGCCGGCAAAGAGAGAGTCCTGCGCATGCGTGAAATAGATCGCCGTGATCGGGTTGTTCGGCAGTCCCTTCTGCCGCCTCAGGTCTCGCCCCCGTTGAGCGTTTCCCAGAGATCGCTGTCTGTCCCCATCCAGATCCGATCCGGAGTATGCGGGAAGACCAGCAGATCATGGCAGCACATGTACGTTGCATGATCGGCAAACAGCGTAGACTCCTGCAGGTAGTCGTTCCAGTGGCGAAGCCCGCGGTCGCCGCATACCCAGATGGTAGAGGCATCCATAGGATTGGAATAGAGACGGTCCGAGAACTCCATCAGGGCATCGTCCGGCAGAGTGCGGGCAGCCAGGTCTTCCCGCCGTCCAGCGTCCCCCTGTTCGTATAGACAACCTGATCGGTCGTCTGGCGTACATGTACAGTGGTGATTCCAGGATCTTGATGAACGAACTCCCGGGTGTCCGCAAAATCATTACTGCGCCAGATATCATCACATCAGAATAACCAGAAAGTCCGAGAGGGTCATGCAACCTATACCTGAAAATACTGGCGGAGGCGAGATCTTATACCGGTATATGCTACATCTCGTAAGATGTAGGGCTTACAATTCTCATCACTGCTCCTGAAGGATACATTTGAGCCAACGGTTGGTGCCTGTCATAGGGGCAGGACTGTTTTCAGATCGTTCTGCTCCCCGTCACTTCAATCGGCCAAGCCAGACTCTTAGTTCTGGACGGCCTCGGAACTTGGCAATGGCCAGATAACTCACGGCAAAAAGGGCGGTAAGGGTAATGCCACGCCATATTGGACTCCAGTTCTCTGCGAGGTGCCAAAAGATGAAGGAGGGAATGAGTGCCATCAGTACCATCAGCATCATTTCTCCGACTGCACGCCAGGGAATAAATGCCTGCCCTAGTCGATGCTTCAATGCCCGTCCAAGGAAAAACCATTCAACCCACGCCGCAACTGCACTGCCTGCTGCCAGTCCCACCGCACCAAGATACAGCGTTGATGAGCCGATCCCCGTGACCTGCGACACCGACAAGCGATCAAGCACAAACATCAAAGGAACTGCAACGATAAGTGCAATAATGGCACGGACCAGCGCCATGTGCGCTGGCGTACGGGTATCGCCAAGCGCCCAGAAACCGTTCTGCAACAGGCGACTGCTGATCGTCGCCAGAAGCCCCACACTGTACGCAGCCAGAATAAAATACGTCAGCCAGTTGTCGTCTACTCCGAACAAACCTCCCCGATAAATCGCTCCAATGATTGCATACCCCAGTGCGATATACCCCAGTGCTGTAGGTACACCCAGAAACAAACCCTGCCCAAGTCCGGCTCGAACCCGCTCCGCCATGCGGGAGGGGTTGCCGGCCCCGATCCGTGTGAGTTCCGGCAACTCCGCCGCTGCGACCGATAGGCCAAAAAGTGAAATCGGCAGAATGTAAAGAACCTGCGCATATCCGATACTTGCGACCGCCCCTTCCATCAGAAGGGTTGCAAGAAGAATGTCCACATACGCCGAGAGCTGTGCAACGCCCCGGCCTGCCAGTGCAGGCCCCACGGCGGCCAGTGCCTTCCGCACACCGTCCACACGCGTAGAAAGACGGATGCGAAACCCTTTCATGACCCGCACAACCGACGGTAACTGAACCAGAAACTGCATCAGACCGCCAATCACTCCACCAACAAATACCGCAGTCAAAAGCCGGTCAAGCGTCTCGGGCACAATTGAATCTCCGCGCTCCCCCGGCGTAAATCCGATCACGCTTCCGACCCCCAAAAGCGCACCGATAATCGTCACATTCCACAGTACCGGCGCAAAGTAGGGCATCAAAAACCGCCGGTGACTATTGAGAACGCCCAGCGCCCAGGACGATAACACCAGAATACCCGCCATTGGAAAAGCGAGTCGAACCATCTCAACCGCCAGAACAAGCCGGTCCACCTCCCGTACCCCGGCGGCGATTTCCGCGGCATCCCCGACAAAACCGCGCATAAGGATTGAACAGATGGGATGGGCCAGCCACACCCCCAGAAGTACACCTGTGCAGACCACTGCAGTCAGGAGGCCCAGAATACTGCCGGCAAATCGCCCCGCCGCCTCCGGCCTTCCCTCCTCCAGCATCCTGCTGTACACGGGAATGAATGCCGCCGACATGGTTCCTTCGCCGAGCAGATTCTGCAATGCATTCGGTGCCTGAAAGGCCGCCCGCAGAACATCCGCGTGGGCCCCGCTTCCAAAATAGCGGGCCATGAGGCTCCACCGAATCAGCCCCAGTACACGACTCGCAAGGATCCCCAGTGCTACAATCGCCGCACGATTTCCCGCCGAACTTTTCACGTTATCCGTCATGATGCCCCCGTGTTCGTGAAGCAGTCGTATCTTGCCCGTAATCCACTGACTCCATGATTGAATACATTGAAGGGCTTCTCAGCAGCAAGGGGCCGACCCATGCCGTCATTGATGTGCAGGGAATCGGTTACCGTGTTTTCATTCCGATGTCTACCTCGGACAAACTGCCTGAAACCGGTAAAAAGGTACGATTGCTTACACATCATTATACCCGCGAAGACCGGGAACAGTTATTTGGGTTCGTCTCCCCGGGAGAGCGGGCCATCTTTGAATTGTTTCTTGGTGTTTCGGGAATCGGTCCCAGGATTGCCATTGCTGCCCTCTCAACCCTGACTCCCGATGAACTGGTAAAATACATCACGCTGAGACAACCGGTCATGCTGCAGCGAATCAGCGGGGTCGGTCGCAAAACCGCTGAGCGTCTGGTGGTGGAACTGTTCGACCGCATCAGCGAACTGGATCTTGCACAGGTGGAGGATTCGGGGGCAGCCAGTGCACGGGCGGATGCACTCGCCGCTCTGGAAACACTCGGGGTCTCCCGTGCAAAAGCCGAACAACTGCTGCGAAAAGTCATGCGGTCGCACCCTGATGTCCATACAGCCGAGGAATTTGTACAACTGGCACTTGGATAATAGAAGCCTTAATTTGTGAATTGAACAATCCTGAATTACTGTCATGAAAAAATCCCTGATGAACCGGCGTGATTTTATCCGAAACAGTGCTGTCGCCGGTGCGGCAACCGCCCTTCGGCCAAAAATACACTCCGCCACCGGTCCTGTCGCAATTGCAAGCCGTAACGGGCTCGGCGCTGTCGCCCGGGCAGTTGAAGAGATCAATGCAGGAGCCGATGCGCTGGATGCTGTGATCACCGGCGTGAATCTGGTGGAAGAAGATCCGAATGACCGGACCGTCGGCTATGGCGGTCTTCCCAATGCAGACGGTGTCGTTGAGTTAGACTCTGCGGTTATGCATGGCCCCACCGGGAGGGCCGGCGCCGTGGCCTCCCTCCAGGGGATCAAATACCCGTCCAAGGTTGCAAGACTTGTCCTTCAGCGGACCGATCATGTGCTGCTCGTTGCAAAGGGAGCGCAGGACTTTGCCCGAATGCATGGCTTCTCCATTGAAAATCTGCTTACCGGGGAAGCCCGCGAAATTTGGGTTCGCTGGCGCGAAACCCTCTCCAACCGGGATGACTATCTGCCGCCTCATGGACCCGACGATGTGGACCTGGGACAGGCGATGAAACGCAGTTATGAGCACTGGGGAACCATTCACTGCTCCGCAATAGATCTGCAAGGGAATATCAGCAGTGTCACCACTACGAGTGGGCTGGCCTTCAAAATTCCAGGACGTGTCGGAGACTCCCCCATTATCGGTGCCGGGCTGTACTGTGATAACGAGGTCGGCGCAGCCGGATCCACCGGACGCGGGGAAGCCAACCTTGAGAATTGCAGCAGCTTTTTGATTGTCGAACGTATGCGCATGGGAGACAGCCCGCAGGATGCATGCCTGTATGCGTGCGAGCGTATCGCACAAAATACACACCTGGCCAGGCTGCAGAATCAGGCAGGTGAACCCGCCTTTAATGTATCGTTCTATGCGCTCAATAAAGCCGGGGAGGTCGCAGGGGCTCGTATTCGGGGAGCGGCGCAAATGTCCGTTGCCGACAAGAACGGGGCCAGACATATTGATATGGCATACCTCTATGCCTGAGGCTTGAGACATGTCTCTCTTCCTGGACCTGCCGGGACTTCCTTTCCCGGCAACGAATGCAGGGATCTTTCACCGGGATGCCCCGCTGGTACTGGAAATTGGATTCGGGGATGGCCGTTTTCTGGAATGGATGGCAAAATCGCGTCCGGAATGGAACTGCCTCGGAGCCGATATCGCACGGGGATCCGTTGCGCGTGCATTCAAGCGTCTGCGCCGAGCGGGGCAGGCCCATGTCCGGTTACACCATGGAAGTGGCGTGTTCCTTTTGCGAAATATTCTGCCCGACCAGAGCGTTACTCGGGTCTATGTGAATTTCCCTGACCCGTGGCGCAAGAAACGGCACGCTGAAAATCGCCTCTTTCAGCCCTCGTTTTTTGAACTGCTTGCTGCCCGCCTCACCATGGGCGGCTCCCTGCTCTTTACCACCGATGATGCACCCTACTATGAACAAACCGTCGCATTAGCCCTTAAATCAGGCTATTACAAGGTGACCGAATCGCCACCACCTGCTGCAGTTCTGCAAACCAAATATGCATCCAGATGGCGTGAAGCGGGTCGTAATTTTTATCATGCACACATCCAGAAACAAACCGGACACACCCCCGCAATCCCGCCGCAGATCCAAAAAGAAAACGGCATGCATCATGCACTCCTGAATGGGACTATTCCTGAGATCACGGAATTTGAGAAAGTGATCCACCATTTCTCCGAGGGGCATGTTGTCATCCTGGATGTACTGCAAATGATTGGCCGTGAGGGACTGGTTTTTGTTGCACGCTCACACGAGCCGGACCTGATACAGGAGTTGTTTATCCAACTTCGCCCTGCAGAAAAGGCAGAAGCGGATCTGCTCCTGAGTGTGATGAATTTCGGGAACCCCATTGCCACACGCGGAACCAGCGAGGCGGTAAAAGCGGTCAGCCGCTGGCTGACGCAGCAAAACCTAACGCTCAGCGGTACCTACTATTAACCAAATTCATCTATTCTGAGACACCTTTCATGTCCCGATCCACACTCGCTCTGACGGATGAACTCCGTAAATATATCCTGGATGTATCGCTTCGTGAGCATCCTCTTCTGGCCGCACTGCGGCAAGAAACTGCGCAGCATCCGGATGCCAAAATGCAGATTTCTCCTGATCAGGGACAGTTTATGGCAATCCTGTTACGCCTAATGCAGGCTCAATCTGTCCTGGAGATTGGCACCTTCACCGGATACTCTGCACTGGCGATGGCATTGGCACTCCCCCCGAATGGGCATATTGTTGCGTGCGATATCAGTGAGGAGTATACCGACACTGCACGCAAATACTGGGCAGAAGCCGGGGTTGGGGACCGGATCACGCTGCATATTGCTCCTGCATCCGAGACCCTGAATGATCTCCTTGCGTCTGGAAAAGCAGACACCTTTGATGCCGCATTCATTGACGCGGATAAAGAAAGTTATGATGTGTACTTTGAGAAGTCGCTTGCACTGGTTCGGCCCGGCGGACTGATCATGATTGACAATGTTCTGCGCGGTGGAGATTCTGCTAATCCGGCAACGGAGAGCGCTTCCACACAATCTATCCGGGCACTGAACAAAAAACTCCACCAGGATCCCAGAGTACATCTGACCCTGGTGCCTATTGGGGACGGCGTAACGCTCCTTCAAAAAATCTGATCCTCCTGAAATCTGTCCTGCGGCAACGGGGAAAAAATTCGTTGTATCCGGGTACTCAAGGGCAGGAAGCGATGGTTATTCCCAACCATTCCGGGCAAGATCCCAAATCGTCATTGGGTCCGTTAGGGTGGTATTTGGAGAAATTTTATTATACTACCGGTTCACCTAACAATTTGAGTTATGAAAACCTGCAGAAACATCCTTACCGGTCTGTGTCTCATTGCACTGATGCCTTATCTCTCATTTTCGGCTACCAGCGCACAAGCCAAGCTAGTGGATCCAACTATTGTATGACGTGTGTATCCTGCAGCGGAGGAGAACTTGGGGCAGTTTGTTGCATTGGTGGAGACACATGCAGTGCCGACGTAGATAAAGGATCTACGACATGTGATGGTTTTGAGCAATCATGCTCAGGTGAGGACAGAGATACGCTCATGTAGTGTGAGTTTTCTCCTGATCTGTTCGTCATCAGTATGACCATACACGGGATGTTCCTGTCAGGGCATCCCGTGTATCATGCTCTATCCTCTGTCAATTTGAGAATTGACCCATCTTCACAATTTGACCTGAAAATTTACTGATTTCAGGTCAAAATTCCCCCCTTATTCTCTTTTTTCGAGTTCATTTTTCGGCCCTGCGGCCCTCCGTTTGCCTTTTTTAAAATACGTTTTTTGACAAAATGCTCAATGTAGTGATATTTTTGGTGATATTGAAACCTTCCCAAAATCCACACGTAACACCATCCATTCACTGTTTCTACCATCATGTTTATCCGTGCACAACCCTCTAAACGCAAAAATGCCGAAGCCGGGACCTCCTACTCCCTGCTCCAGTCCCAACGCAAAAACGGCATCTCTAAACACAAAACCCTCCTCAATCTTGGATCAGATTTCAGCATCCCCAAAGACGAATGGAAAGACCTCATCCGGCATGTCACCGCCCGTCTGAAAGAGGATCCCCTGCTGCCCCTTGAAGACAAGAGCGAAGCCTTCAAGGAGGCCGTCGACGACATCACCAAAAGACTGCTCGATCAAGGCTTTGACATCTTTGCCAAACGAGTGCCTGAATCCATCAAAGTGTTCCCCGACCAAATCGAACACACCGACTCCCGCACCGTGGCCGGCGAACGCCTGATCCTGGAAGCGATGAACGAACTCAAACTGCCCCAGATCTTTCAGGACCTGGGGGTCCGGGAGGAAGAAAACAAACTCGCCCTTGCCTTGGTGGTCGGACGCATGCTCGCACCCGGCAGTGAACTCGCAACCCACAAATGGATGGCCGAGTATTCCAGCATTCTGGAGATCCTTAATCGCAGTTTGCCCCATCACAATACCTTGTACAGCGCCACCGATCTGTTCCATAAATTC
>JAJECV010000065.1 GCA_022821875.1 Rhodothermales bacterium | reverse complement strand
ACAGAAAAAACCTATTGTGAAGCCTGCTACACGGGAGCGGGGGGAGGCGCGCTATTTTCACGGGCGAGTGAAAATTCTGGATGATTTCAAGGAGCTGCTGGGTAGGGCGAAGGCGGGAAATTCCGGTACTTCTATTCTGATTCAGGCGGCCCCCGGTGCGGGCAAGACCGCCCTGCTCCATGAATGTGCACAGATTGCACGGGCACAGCGATGGCAGACCGCCGAGATTGACCCGGACGAGTTGTTTGATCCGGCGGAGTTGAGCAAGTCGTTGCGACTCCCGCTCCCCGCCAAACGCCAGGAAACGAAGACGGGGGGGAACGTAAAGGTTCTACATCGGGAATCCACATCTGAGCACTATCTCCCAACAACGCTGGACATTCTTGAGTCTGGACGGAAGCCGCTACTGCTCCTGCTGGACGAGGCACAGACGACAGCGGCGGTCATTCCGCGCTCCAGACACGAACAGTTCACGAGTGCATTGAAGTTTGTCACGGCGATTCACAATGGCAAAGTGGGTAGGCCCGTGATCCTGATCGCCGCCGGCCTGGGGGCAACCGCGGCGGCCTTTGATTCCCTGGGGATATCAAGATTTGACCCCGGGTGCCACATTAATCTAGGACAGCTAAGTAAAGGGTCCAGACGGGCGGTCATTGAGGACTGGCTCAAGAAAGAGGGGCGGGCGAAGGGGGATCCCACGCTCTGGATTGACGTGATTGCCCATGAGACGCATGGTTGGCCGCAGCATATTATGGCATATGTGCGGCCTGCCTTGAAGCAGTTGAAGTTGACCGAAGGGGAGTTGACCCCAGAGGGGCTGAAAACGGTGCTGAAAGAAGGACGGAAAGGGCGGATTGAATTTTATGAGGCGCGGACACAGGGGCTTTTCAAAAAAGAGCGTCAGTGTATCGCAAGAGCGGTTGCGGGGATGGAACCAAGTGGAAATATAGACAAGGACACGATCATTACGTCCCTACGGAAGGAATTCAGTGAGGATGAAGCCGATGTGATCTTCAGGCGAGCCCTGCACAAAGGCGTGCTGGATGCGCGGGGAGACAGCTATGTCATCCCGATCCCATCCATGCATAATTGGTTGGTGTCCAATTATGCCCTCGAACTGCAGCGCACTCCTAAATTTAGCTGGTACCTCGTAGCCCGGATGACCAACTCAGAGATAAAGGCGCGAACCGACGAGTGCACCTTCAACGAAGATCCTGCAATCCTGCTCCCCCAGCTCACTTCCGATGCCCTGAAGCGGCTGCCCCCGCCCCTCAGTGGGCAGGAATGGGTTTTTGACGCGGTGGATGTAGACACGGAGGATGTAATCTGTACCGTTGCCGGCCACAACAAGACTATGGGGCCCTCGGCTTCCCCCTATGACCAGGGGACATCCATCCCTCCACTTGGACAACTCCCCGATCCCGACCATGGGTTGGAGCGGTAGCCCTCCCCACCGACATACAATTCTACATCCGCCCGATGAGTAAATCACAGCCCCCATCGTCAAGCCAGCCATGCTGGGGCGAGGCCCGCTATTTTCACGGGCGAGTGAAAATTCTGGATGACTTCAAGGAGTTACTGGATAGAGCAAAGGACAGGAACTCCGGCACATCTGTTCTGATTCAAGCGGCCCCTGGAGCGGGCAAGACTGCATTGCTTTACGAATGTGTACGAATTGCCGGAGGGCGGGGATATGCGGTGGCAGAGGTAGAACCGACTTGGTTTTTGGACCCGAAGACACTATATAAATCTATCCGTTCGTCCTGAAAGAACTGGTGGATGGCATGGCTCCAGAAGGGGACGGTAAACATAAGACATGGGTGTACTCAAGACGGAGTTGATCGTAGGACGCGGAGCGAAAATCCCTATTGATGTGATCAAGAAGGGAAAGGAGGCGCTATTCCTCCTACTGGATGAGGTTCAGCGCCTGATACGCATCACGCATGAACATGAGAGGGAGCGGTTCATGCAGGTGATGGACACATCAAAGGTAATCCATGCGGGCGGGGCGGAAAGGACGGATTGATCTTTACGAAGCGCGGACTCGGGCATCCCTGAAGAGTAACTCCACTGCATCGCAAGAGTGATTGCATGTGCTCCATCCGGTACCAGTGTTGCAAAGATGGACATTATCGCCTCCCTGCGTCTGGACTATGATCATGATACGGCCGAGAAGATCTTTACACTGACCCTGCACAAGGGGATACTGGACGAGCGGGACACTAGGTGGGCAAATTCAATCTGATTACCCGGGCAAATTCAATCTGAATCTACAGAGGTGTGCACGAAACTTATCTTTTCAAACGAGGCAGAGTTAGTTTGGCACTCCGCATTTTAAATTCAGACAGTACATTTCCATCATGCCCGAACTCAGGTCCATCACGCTATCTCCTGACACTGCGATTACCAAACTGTCACCGAAAAAATGGTTGAAAGTCCAAGTTGGTTGATTCTGGCAGAAATCATTACCTGAGCAAGGTCATCATCTTAACCGCTCTCTGCTCTTCGGTTTGCAGAATGTAGATGTAGGTGTCACTAGAGAGGCCCGACCCGATGAACAACACACGATGGCGACCTGCCGGTTGTATGCCATCCGCCAGAACTCGCACCTTTTGCCCCAATAGATTATACACTATAAGCGTAACTCGCTCTGTTTTGCTCAGAGAAAATTCAATGGCGGTTGATGGATTGAATGGATTGGGGTAGTTCTGCTCCAGAGAGAAATCTGATGGGATATTCTCCTCCCAGGATTCTATAGATGTCATTTCATCTTCATCCGTTGTGGCATGAACGACCATTGAAGGCATGCCGATGCCTACCGCATTCCGGGCTGACACCCGATAATGACGTGTGACCCCAGACGGCAGTTCTGCGTGAAGATAGGTCGTGCCAGTAACATCATCTGCCAGTTTATCCCATGTTGCTCCTATATCCTCAGAGACATCAACTTGGTATCCGATGACAGGGGATCCGCCATCTTCCAGCGGAGCGGACCAAGACAGATGAATTGTATTCTGTCCATCCGCCATTGCCTTCACATTTGTCGGCACATCAGGGGGCTTTGAGATTATCTCCGTCGTGGCATGGGCAGTATTCGATGGGGTACTTATGCCGATTTCATTGATGGCACGAACACGATAATGACGCGTTGTTCCCGGCTGAAGGCCCATGTGCGTATAGGTCATAGCGGTACTTTCTGTGTTCGCTATCAAATTAGACCAAATCTCTCCCGCATTCGTGGACACCTCAATTTGATAGCCATCGACGGCCATTCCACCGTTGTCGGATGGGGCCATCCAGGAAAGATTAATTTCTGTTTCCCCCGAAGCCGTCGCAGTTAATCCCCTGGGGGCATCTGGCACTGATATGGCATTGGTTGCTGAATTTGCCACGTTGGAGTGATTTGTGCTCTCTCCGATGGAATTGATGGCATATACGCGATAATAATAAGTCGTGCCGTTCTGGAGCCCTGTATGTGTGTAGGTCGTGGCTGTACTTCCTGTGTTTTCCACTAGGTTGACCCAGTTTGAACCTGTATCAAAAGATACCTGAATCCGATATCCGATGATGGCCGCTCCACCATTGTCGGGCGGGACGTTCCAGGAAAGGTTGATCTGAGTGCGACCTGAAGCCGTAGCACTTAATCCAGTAGGTGCACCGGGTTTCGCTGTCACATCTAGCGTGGCATTGACCACATTGGAAGCAGTGATGCTCTCACCGATAGAATTAATAGCATAGACGCGATAATAAAGAGATGTACCAGGAATAAGTCCTGTGTGCGTGTAGGTTGTGGCTGCGCTTCTGGTATTCGCCACCACATCAGACCAAATGGCTCCCCCATCAACGGAAACTTGAATTCGATAGCCTGTGATGGACGCTCCCCCGTCGCTCGTTGGAGCATTCCAGGAAAGATGAATTTCTCTTTGCTTCAAAGCCTTTGCACTTAGTCCCATGGGAGCGCCAGGCCTAGTGGCTGCTGCCGTAGTTGCGCTGGACACATTAGAAGCGGACATACTTTCACCAACGGAGTTAATGGCATAGACGCGATAATGACGCGTCACTCCAGACATAAGCTTGGTATGCGTGTGAGCAGTAATTCTACTTCCTGTGTTTTCCACTAAATCGGACCAAGTGCCCCCTGCATCACTGGACACCTCAATCCGGTATCCACGGATGTCTGTTCCGCCGTTGTCGGAGGGAGGATTCCAGGAAAGATTGATCTGTGTGTGCCCGGAAGCCTGAGCCACCAAATTCGTGGGGACTCCAGGTCTTGAAATTAGTACGGTCGTGGCACTGGCCACATTGGAGGGATCGGTGCTCTCTCCAATAGAATTAATGGAAAACACGCGGTAATGATGCGTTGTGCCTGACTGAAGCCCCATGTGCCTGTAGGTCATCAAGGCACTTTCAGTGTTTTTTACCAGATCCGACCATGTACTCCCTGCACTGCTTGATACCTGAATCCGATACCCTATAATTGCGGATCCACCGTTATTGGCAGGTGCATTCCAGGAAAGATGAATCTCGGTGTGCCCGGAAGCCTGAGCCACCAAATTCGCGGGGACTCCAGGTTTTGAGGTTAATACGGTTGTGGCACTGGCCACATTGGATGGATCGGTGCTCGCACCAATAGAATTAATAGAGAACACGCGATAGTGGCGCGTCGTGCCTGGCTAAAGCCCCGTATGCCTGTAGGTCGTACCGATACTCTCCGTATTTGCTGCCAAATCAGTCCACAGTGTTCCCGAATCATTTGACACCTGAATCCGATATCCCGTAATGGATACCCCGCCGTTATCGGCAGGGGCATTCCAGGAAAGATGAATTTGAGTGCGCCCCGAAGCCTGTGCACTTAGTCTCGTGGGAGCATCGGGCCTTGTCGTCACCCCCACGGTGGCACTCACCACATTGGACGGATCACTCGCACCGATGGAATTAATGGCATAGACGCGATAATGGTGCGTCGTTCCCGGTGTAAGATCAGTATGCGTGTAGGTTGTGGCAGTGTTTTCAGTATTCATCACCAGATTCGTCCAGAGAGTCCCTGCATTGCTAGATATCTCAATACGGTAGCCCGTAATCACTGCTCCACCATTACCCGCTGGAGCAGTCCAGGAAAGCTTGACATGGTCATGCTCAGAAACCGTAGCACTTAACCCGGTGGGTGCATCAGGCCTGACTGCTGTATCTGTGGTTGTATTCGCTACATTTGAAGCAGATGTGCTTTCACCAACAGAGTTAATGGCATAGACGCGGTAATGGCGCGTCGTGCCCGGCTGAAGGCCCATGTGCTCGTAGGTCGTACCAGTGTTCCCGGTATTTGTTACCAAGTCTGTCCAGACATTTCCCGAATTCATAGACTCCTCAATCCGATATCCGCGAATCGCCGCGCCGCCATCATTGGCAGGAGCAGCCCAAGAAAGAATAATTTGAGTATATCCTTTAGACTGTGCCCTTAAATCAGTGACCCGTTCTGGTCTGACTGCTGCATCCGTTGTCGCATTGGTCACGCTGGAAGGATCACTGGTGCCAATAGAGTTAATGGCAGAGACACGATAATGACGCGTCGTTTCTGCCTGAAGCCCAGTATGCGTATAACTGGTTCCGGTTACATTTGTTATCAGGTTCGCCCAGGTGGCACCTGCATTTGTGGAGACCTGAATCCGGTATCCTTGAATGGCCGCTCCACCATCGTCTGTTGGAGCGGTCCAGGAAAGATTAATCTGCGTGCGCCCGGAAGCCATTGCCCTTAACCCCGTTGGGGCATTGGGTCTCTCTGCTGCATCCGTGGTGGCATTGACCACATTGGAAGGATTGCCTATACCGACAGAATTAATGGCAGAAACACGATAATGGTGTGTCGTTCCTGGCTGAAGTTCCATATGAGCATAACTGGAAATACCATCACCTGTATTCGCTACCAGATCCGTCCAGGTGTTCCCGGTATTTGCAGATATCTCAATCCGGTATCCACGAATCGCCGCTCCACCGTCATCCCTCGGAGCCGTCCAGAAAAGATTGATCTGCTCACGCCCTGAAACTGTTGCGCCTAAACCGGTCGGTCTACCCGGTTTGGATGCTGAAGTTGTTGTTGCACTGGATCTGTTGGAGGGCAAACTCGCCCCGGCAGAGTTGATGGCCCGAACAAAGTAATGATAGGTTGTTTCAGGCTTTAGATTCGTGTGGGAATAAGTTGTGAATGCATTTCCTGTATTTTCCACTAATCCTGTCCATTCTCTCCCTGCATTTGTAGACAACACAATCTTATACCCACCAATATCTGCTCCACCGTCGTCCTTTGGAGCAGTCCAGGAAAGATTGATCTGAGTAGGTCCAGAAGCGGTCGCACTTAACCCGGTTGGATTCCCCGGTCTGCCTGCTGGATTTGTTGTCGCACTGGCCCTGTTGGAAGGCAAACTCACTCCAGCAGAGTTGATGGCCCGAACAACGTAATAATAGGTTGTTTCGGGAATGAGATTTTTATGAGAATAGGCCGTGGTTGCATTCTGCGACAACTGTGTCCATGCCCTCCTTGAACCAGTAAACACCACAATCTCGTACCCACTGATGTCCGCTCCGCCGTCATCCTTCGGGGCGGTCCAGGAAAGATCAATCTGAGTAGGTCCGGAAGCGGTCGCCCTTAATTCTGTTGGCGCATCTGTTCTGGTTGGTGGATCTGTCGTCGCATCGGCACGATTGGAAGGAGGACCTGCACCTACGGAATTGACTGCACGAACCCAATAATGATAGGTTGTTCCACCTCTGAGATTCGCATGAGAATAGGTCGTAGCAGCATTTCCAGTGCTGCCTATCAAGTTCGGCTGGCCTGCGGTTAAATCCGTAGACATCAAAATCTGATATTCACTGATGTCCGCTCCGCCGTCATCCTTTGGAGCAGTCCAGGAAAGATTGATCTGAGTTCGCCCAGAGGCTGTCGCACTTAAATCAATTATTATGCCGGGCCTACTTGCTAAATCTGTGGTGGCATTAGCCACATTGGAAGGATCGCCTGTGCCGACAGAATTAATGGCAGAAACACGGTAATGGTATGTTTTTCCTGGAGTAAGATTAATGTGTAGATATCTCGTAACCGTACTGGCTGTATTTCGTGTCACATACGCCCATGTATCTCCCGCATTTACTGACACCTCAATCTGATAACCATGAATCGCCGCTCCGCCTTCATCGGAAGGAGCAGCCCACGAAAGACCAATTTGAGTGTGAGAAGAGGCTGCTGCCTTCAGCCCGGTGGGAGCATTTGGTACAGTTATCGCATGTGTGGTTGCACTGGCCACGGCAGAGGGATCGCTTTCGCCTTCAGTATTGATCGCGTAGACGCGGTAGTAATAGGTCACTCCACCCCTGAGATCTGTATGAGAATAGGCTCTGTCTGCGACCCCGGTATTTGAATCTGCGTCAGTCCAGGTTTGAGTTCTCGATGGATTTTGCCCGTCTGCCGGTGGGTCTGTCGTAAACGCAATCCTGTACCCAGTGATTTGAGTTCCGCCATCACTTGCCGGTACATTCCATGTGAGATTGATCTGAGTGCGTCCTGATGCTGTCGCAGTCAAATTCCGAGGGGCATCTGGTGGAAAATTTCCATTGATTTCCGCCATCAAATTAATAGGGATAAACATTATAATTAAAAATAGAAAGTAAACTATACACGGTATACCCTCTACGGAAAATGAGCGTAAGGAAGCAAGATGGACAACTGAAGGTGCCCTTGATCGGTCTAATTGCATGATCTACATAGGTTTTAAATGTTGCAGCCAAGAGGCCCGAGTGTCAATATACTGAATTTAAAAGAAACTATGGAGAATTGCAATAAGCCCGGTTTTTTTTTGCAAGCCTTAAGCCGAACGGGAAGCAACCCTTGCGAACATTGCAGAACCTCCTGCCCGTGTGAGGTGCCACCAGAATCCCCAGACATGAACGGAACCAGTCCAGTCTGACAGATCTGAACTTACCCCCTAAAATTTTCAAATTCGAGGATTTGAGCGGGTATTCCCCCCTGATTTCCTAAAAATCAGGCTCCATTTCCGTCTGATTTCTGACTTTTTGGCCGGAATTCCCTCTTTTTTCGGCCTTTTTGACCG
>JAJECV010000112.1 GCA_022821875.1 Rhodothermales bacterium | reverse complement strand
GGTGCAGGCACCGCAGACACAGGAGCAATCCGTTCGGTCAGCATGCGAAGCACATCCGCATAATGTCGAACCAGCTCTATATGCAGTTCCTGGGAAGCTGCATTCTCCTGAAATGGAGGGGAGGATGAAGGTTGTAAATTCATTAGTACTTGAGTTTGAGTGAATAGGGCTATACTCCCAAACTCCAACTAACAATGGTGCATCCCCTCGGGATATCGGAATCGATGGTGGCAATACGTGTGTATTCAAATGATGCTGTCCATCTCCTCTGTTAAAATTTTCAGCAGCGCTTGCAGAAAATCAACTGTCGCTATACATCCTGACCACATAATCCTCCGTGAAATTCTTCTGATGGAGGGCAACAGCCACTAAATCATGCATTAAACGGACCGCCTCTTCCTCGCTGCCGGACGCATACATGATCAGTGATAACTGATGGCGTACCTGTATCCGAGCATCCAAACCCTGAATATCTTCAAGTAACCTGATCGGGCCTTCGGCTACGTTTGCCAGATTTACAGAAACCTCGCCGAGAAGAGTATCAAAGCGCTTTCGCGCAAAAAAAATCCCGTTATCCCATACCCGCCAGACACTGTCCGAATCAATGAATATGTAATCTTCTTCGGTGCGTTGCCATAACCAGACACTGCTTAGTGAGGCATGGTCAAGTATACTGTGATTCGCCAGCACGAATGCCGGCTTGCACATCACTGTACGCAAACAGAGCCGCAAAATCTGGAGCCGTGCTCAATCCCATATCTATATCATCCAGAAGAACCTGTGCGGCACGCTCGCACAGGGTTCCCACCGCCATTCCTGATGCTTCGGTCTTTAATGCTTCCTGCGCCGCGGCCAGAAGTGCGATATAGTCGTCTAGTCATGATTCCACATGACCAGACATTACAACCCCCAAAATGATGCGTCCTGAACTACCTGGATCCAACTTCGTTCCCGAACTTTGCACGATGCTGTCCAATATGTGTACCTATTAGCGGCACCAAACGGATACGTTTCCTGATCATTCCAGTTATCCGCATTTTGTGTATATGACTATAATCTGTCCAGTTCATTGCCAAAGTTAGTCTGATGCCAACAGTAAACCCTGACATCCTTGTCTGGGCACGTGAGACTGCCGGCCTGACGCGCCAGGAAGCTGTCAAGAAGATAGGATTGGGAGATTCCCGTGGTGTGGCTGCCGTTGATCGGCTCATCGCAATGGAGCGCGGTGAGAAAGATCCGACACGGTCTAACTTGGTCAAAATGGCAAAGCATTATCGCAGCCCATTACTTGTTTTTTATTTACTCCAGCCGCCTCCCGCCGCCAATCGCGGTGTTGACTTCCGTGTAATTTCCGATGCACAATCCGACAGGATGAATCATCCGATTGATGTGCTCATCCGCGATATGCGGAGTCGGCAAAGCATGGTTCGAGCCGTACTCGAGGCAGAGGATGAGTCTGATCCCCTATCGTTCGTGGGTACCTTAAGAGATCTTAAAGGTGTATTCGAATGTACCGATCAAGCGGTCCATCGCGCTGTTGAGACGATTCATCAGGTGCTTGATCTCGAACCATTCACCGAGTATTACAGAAAGCCCGATCCAAAAGCAGCCTTCAATCTGCTCCGCTCCAAAGCCGAAGCTGCCGGTGTATTTGTCCTGCTTAAGGGAAATCTGGGAAGTCACCATACCAACATCCCTGTGAAGATCTTTCGCGGATTCGTTATTGCTGACGATATTGCCCCCTTTGTGGTTATCAACAAACAAGATTCGCCATCAGCTCAGTCTTTCACACTTCTGCACGAAATGGTGCACTTACTGCTTAATGAGACCGGCATCAGCGGATATGATCCCGGAACGAAAAGTGAGGAGTTCTGCAATATCGTCGCTTCAATGTGTATGCTGCCAGAAAGAGAACTTGAACAGATCAATGTTAAACCGAGTCAGGATATTGCCGAACTGGAACGGCAAATCAGTTCGTTTGCCCAGCAACGAAATCTGAGCCACATAATGGTAGCCTACCGACTCCTGCGCTCCGGGAATATCAATCAATCAGTCTATGAAAAGCTTAGCGACGATTTTCTCGAAAAATGGAAGCAAAATCGTGAACAGCGACGCGAAAGAAGTCACAAATCATCCGGTGGCCCCAATTACTACGTTGTTCAACGTTATAATGTCGGACCTGCACTGGTGTCGCTCACCGGTCGCATGATGGATTCCAATGCGCTGCCTACGACCAAAGCTGCAAAAATTCTGGGGGTCAAGCCCACCCAGGTAGGTTCCATGATCACTTCTGTATGAATCCGCAGGTAAACCGGGTATGCTCTACTTGCTTGATGCAAACATCCTAATTGACGCAAATCGTAATTATTATCCGATTGATCAAGTTCCTGGGTGTTAGGAACTCTGTTTTCTGAGACAAAAACAGACGATAAAGATCATGAAAACCTATTTGCATCAGATCTGTCTGCTGCTGCCCGGATTCAGTAGACGAATACCGCTGGACAGGATAACTGGATATGCGCCTGCCTATCCGGTATACCGATGATGCACGGCATACGATACCTGTAAACAAATTCACTCCGGGGGGAAGCTTCCGAACAGCTTGGTCTGCTCAGTGCTGCGCGTTGCGGAAAAATAACAGCCCGCCCCCTAGGCCGCCACTGAATATATCCAGATCCCCGTCTAGATCAATGTCCGTAAATGCAGGAACCGCAAGGATCGGGAACGGAGCAGGAAGCATGCCGGATTCAACAAATACAGGCACCTCGGGGGTGCCCTCATTGAGATAGAGGAGCACACCACCGGCCTCACGGCCCAGGATCAGGTCCTGGTCGCCGTCGCCGTCCAGATCGGCAAAGCGGGGAACACTCCGCCGCCCGACATCAATCCCCTCAAATTTATCGCTGACCAGTTCAAACTGCGGCACACCGGCACTACCGGTATTGCGGTAAAAATTCAGATCCCCCGATGACTCGCCAATGAACAGATCCAGGTCTCCATCCGCGTCAATATCCACAAGAACAGGCGTACTGTTGCTGCCACGCGTGAGCGTCACCGTCCTGCTTTCGTCCAATACAAAGTCCGGCACACCCGGAGTTCCGTCATTCCGAAAATACAAACTGCCCCGGTTCCAGGTGCCAACCAGCATATCCAGATCCCCATCTGCGTCAAGATCCGCCACCGCCGGTGCAAGGTTGTAGTGGCCTCCAATGTTCAGCGGCTCTCTTTGCTCCCAGCGAAGATGCCCGGTCACCGAAGTGTTTTCAAAATAGTGGATCACGCCTGTATTGAAATCATGGGTCGAGATCTTGTTAGACAGCAGTAGATCCTCGTCCCCATCTGCATCCAGATCCGCAAATACAGGGTATGAATCTGCACCGACATCAATGCCCGATAATAACGTTTTTGTTCTGGTCTCAAGACCATCGGGGGTTGGATCCATGTAGTAAAGATTCTCCACCGCAGATGTATTAGGATTGAAGGCACCACCCAGAACTCCGAACAGAAGCTCATCGGTGTCATCGCCGTCTAGATCGGCAAAAAGGACGGAATTGTAGCCGCTGGTCTTGATTGGATCATCCGGCGGATAGGCAACGGGCTCATTGCGAAGATTCGGCTCTGCACAGGTTCCCGTATTGGAAATCAGTAAAATGCCGGCCTCAAAAAAATCTCCCCAGAAGAGATCCTGATCCCCATCCTGATCAATATCGTGGAACGAAAGCGCATTCGCACCATGCAGCGTCGCAAACATGCCAAGAATCTCAATGTCCTCAAACCGCTCCGTCACCAGCTGAAATCGCGGAAGCCCCGACTCGTCCCTGCCAACCGATTCATAATGCAGCACCGTTCCACTGACACGGCCAATAAACAAATCCAGAAATCCGTCACAATCCAGATCAATAATGGTCGGAATATTCTGACGATCCATAAAGAGAGGCTCCCCCGCAGCATCCGGTAAGGAATCCAGGGGGGCAGCAAAAGACGGGGCAGTGACCGTTCCCTCGTTGCGGAAAAAACGTACATAACTGAAGACGGTTTCGCCAATCAGATCGTAGTCACCATCCCGATCCAGATCAACAAAGCGGTACCATTCTCCGACATCCAGTCCTTCATATTGATCGCTGCGCCAGATAAACGAGGGGACCGTGGGAGTGCCGGTGTTTTCGAAATACTTGATGTGCCCGGTTAACTCCTGAACAAACAGGTCCAGATCCAGATCTCCGTCAATGTCCAGCAGTTGGGGTCTGGGCAGATTAAATCCGCCATGGAACGGGTGATCCATGGATTCGCCATCTGTTCCAAGTACCTCAATTCCGTAGACCTCCTGAACATAAGAGGGCACAAATACCGCCGGATCCCGCTCCGCGGTCCGTGTGGTTACGCAGCCGGACAGGAAAGAAAGAAAAAAAGCAAGCGGGATCCAGCCCCTAACGGGTGCCGAGACCCGTAGGGTTCGGCCCCACTTCAAGCATTTTTGTGATTTCACGAGATTCCGCGTCAATAACTGCAATGACCCCGGGAAGATGACCATCCTGCCATATATATCGCCCTGCATAGGCTCCCTTGAGGTTGTTGTTGGAAATGTACACATTGCGCCCGTCCGGCGAGATCGCCGCCCCATGGGGTTCTGAGAGACCTTCAACAGTTGCGGCAGCGGTGCGCCCGGCAACATCCACGACCGTGGCACGATTGCCCATCTTGTTGCCGAACCAGACAAAGTTGCCATCCGGGCTGAACACGGGATGCCACGGTGCCATCCCGACCTTGATTGATCCATCTGGAAATGGAGTCGAGGGATTGGATACGTCAAAAAAGAGAAATTCACCGGTAAGCTGCCCACCTGCAACCATCATCTGACCGTCCGGAGATACTGCAAATTGAACGAGTGTATGGGTTTCTCCTTTGATCGTTTGCAACTCGGGGCGGTAAGCCGCATAATCCACGGTCGCCATACGATTTTCTGCAAGGCTCCCAACGTAAACATACCTGCCGGTTGGATCCACGGCGAGTGCATGGGGGCGGGGAAGGAATACATCAAATTCTTCAATCTCCATTCCACTGCGCTCAATAATGCCGATTCGCTGAGGGGGATGGACGGCCTTCATGGAGCGCCCCACGAACAGCAGGCTGTCTGCAGGGCTGACCACCAACATTCCCGGGCGCTCAAAATCAGTCTGATCCGTCAACTCGTTATTCCGGTCGAACTTCAGTACGATATCGTCTCCGATCAGAGATACATAGAATGCAGATCCGTCAGGTTCAACGGCGACATGATGTGGCCGGGAGTTTTCAGTAAAGCCCAGCTCCTGCAAGTCAATCGTCCGGATGACCAGATTCGCATCCATATCAATGACGGCAACTCTGGCGGCTCCCTGAATACAGGCATACAGAAGGCTGGAGGCATCCGCATAAGGAATCTGCCCCTCGTCATTCGGGGCACCACGCTCAATCCAGGCCCGAACGGTCAGGATATCTTCTTCCGATAAATTCGCGGCCTGTACGCTTAGCGAGTCCTCACTGGAGAGCATGGTCGCCAGACGAATCAGTAAACTCCCGTCTGGATCATACGGGATGACCACCTCCCCGTGATCGGATCCCGCAATAATCGTATCCCATGATTCAAGGGAGAGGCCCGTCTCCCGCCCCAGAAGCGGAGCAAATTTTTCCTGAATCACCGGCAACACATCACGAGTGAAACTGCCTGACGAAGACTGTGCCAGCCCATCGCCGTGAAGCAGTACCAGAAAAAATGCAATACTGCCGAAGAGTTTTATTCGCATACAACCGGAAATTTGCTCAAATATCAAGGTTCTGTCTCCGAACGATGAAAAGCCCCTCACCAATGCTGGTGATGATGATGGTGCCACTGGGGAAATAGGGGTAGTTGCTCCAGGATCCCTCAAAGCCCGGCTTGTCGGTGCCAACCGGATAGGTGTCAAAGAAACCGATTTCAGTCGGGTTTGTGCGATCACTGATATCAAAGATGCGCAGCCCGCTCATGTAGTTGGACTGATACATCACATCCCCGTCAATATAGAGGTTGTGATCACTGGACAGGTTCTCTGACATAAATTCCTTCTCCAGCAGAGGATCATCCAGATCCGTGATGTTCCAGATAAGGGTCCGCGTCCCGACGACTTTTCCACCTAGTTCATCCAGTTCGTCATTCATATAGAAATACTCAAAGTCGTCGGTAATCCAGCCCTGATGCGTATAGGAGGCATTCGGATATTCGGCAACAGAGAGCGCCAGCGGGTTTTCTTTGTCCGTGACATCCGAAATACTGAGCGCGGTCTCATTGGAGTTGAAACAGATCTCTTTTCCCTGATGCTCGGTATCCGGACCCTCATAAACCACACACTGCGCATCGTGTGAATATCCGGTACCGGATCTTCCGGTATTTGTATCCGCAAAGCAGCCTGCAAACTGCGGTGAAAGAGGATCACGAATATCCACCATGTGGAGTCCTCCGCCACAGGTTTCTCCACCTCCACTGCTTCCCACAATATAAGCGAACCCGGTATCTTCGTTGATGATCACATTGTGGGCGCTGGCGATACCATCATAAAGCGCATCTTCGGTGAAGGTGGCCGGTCCGTCGGTTTCCTCACGCAGACGCGTCAGGTCAAAGACCTGCATGCCGTGCGCACCCACATTATCCGCAACCACAAATGCGTGGTTTGCATAGACCTTGATATCCCGCCAGGAATTCGGGGTTGCCCCTTCGGTGAGCGGTAAATCTCCTTTCAGGACGGGGTTGGCCGGATCGGTAATGTCAATAAATGAAGTGCCGTTGGTGCGTCCGACCAGAGCATATTCTTGATCCGTTTCGGGGTCAACCCATCCCCAGACATCGTTCGTATTGACACCGGCTTCGCCGCCAAGGTCCTCAATCGTCATGAAGGAGAGCAGATCAACATTGCCACACTCAAACTGCCCGGCCACGCCGTCCGTGCAATCCATGGCGCCACTGGAGAGGAGTACCAGTTCTTTGCCGGTTTTCAGGGCCTCGCTGGATGTCCATTCTCCGGTTTCGGTATTCATGCTGGCGACACGGACCGTACCTTTTCCAAGGTTGGATACGGGTGCACTTACCACGGCATTCGGTCCTTCAACAGAGATCACCATACCGAAGAGCTGATCTCCGGTCCCCGCTTCGATGATGCCGGTTTTTGTCCATTGCATAGACTCCGGATCCAGTTCGTAGGACCACACCACGCCCATCTGTCCACCGGCGATGGGCAGACCTGCAAGCAGGGTTGCGTCATCCGCACTGAATCCGAGCCCGAAGATATCGTACTGCCCGCCGGATTCCCCATCTAGGATCTGAACCACTTCAGCACCCGCTTCTGCGATGGAGGTCCAGACAATTTTACCGGGGGGAGGCGGCTGGGCAGGCGAAACATTCGGGACAATCCCCGGCGCACCTGCAAGGAGCATCAAATCGCCCACAGATTGCAGGGAAGCACCCAGAGCACGGCCACTGATCGTCTCGTGATCGCCGCTGAGGATTGGCTCACCATGCCACGCACCATCGTGATTTGCAAAATGATAGACGGCTCCCGCACCTGCGTTATCACCGGGAGCACCGACAAAAATGGTTCCATTGCCTGCTACAGCCACGGCCGTACCAAATAAATCTGCAACCTCTATATCGGCATGGGTCAGTTCTCCGGTTTTTTCAAAACCATCCTCACCGAACGTATACACAGACACGGAACTGGCGGTGGAATCTACACCGGTCATGCCACCGGTAACCAGTAGATCTCCTGCAAAGGCAACGCTTCCTCCAATGGGGGACTCTGCAGAGCCGCTCAACTTGGCCGTCTCTTCCCATTCACCGGTGTCCTGATTACGAGTAAAGATGTACACGGCTCCTCCCGCCTGCTCCATGGAGGGAGCACCAATGGCAAGGCGGTCGCCATTTGCAACGATCTGATAGCCGAACCCGTCCATTGCAGACGCATCGGAAGCCATGAGTTCACTGGCAACCTGCCAACCCTCATTCCCTTCCATATGATAGATGTAGACGGATCCCGGAGTTTCTTCACCGGGGACCGGGTGTCCCACAACCACAGAATTATGCACGACTTCCGTTGCAATGCCGATTGCATTAATCTGGGCATAAGCCACCAATGGCACGGTGTATAGACACACGGCGAAAAGCAGCAGGAGAGAGAAATATTTCATGATGAAATTGGTCATCAGGTTAACAGGGTTAAATTCTTTGTTATAACGGGTTTAACGGCAATAGGATGCATAAACTGCATCAGGGATCTTTCCTGAACACCAGGAAGGCGAGCGGCGGGAGCACAACAACGATACTTGCGGGGCGGCCGTGACAGGGAACCGGCATGCTGTCGACACGCCCCATATTGCCGATATCACTTCCTCCATACAGGGACGCATCACTGTTTAACCGCTCACGCCAAGTGCCTTCCTCACCGACCCCAATCCGAAAATTCTCCCGCGGAACCGGGGTCATATTCAGCGCGAACACGACGCTTTCGGAGCCCTGTCTGCGCTCATAGACAAGAATAGAATCATTCACATGCTCGCCGATCCATGCCCAGCCGTCCGGCGCATCATTCCAGAGTGCAGGACATTCCAGATACAGTGTATTCAGATCCTTTACAAGGCGGAGAATCCCGCCATGCAACGGGCTGCTGACCAAATCCCAGTTCAGCGAATGGTCGTGATCCCATTCCCGGGTCTGTGCAAACTCACTTCCCATGAAGAGCATCTTTTTGCCGGGATGTCCATACATATGTCCGAGAAGAAGGCGATAATTGGCGGCTTTCTGCCACTCATCTCCCGGCATACGATTCCACAGAGATCCCTTCCCGTGAACCACCTCGTCATGCGAAAGCGGAAGTATATAGTGCTCACTGAAGGCGTACACGAAAGAGAAGGTTAACCGGTTGTGGTGATACTTGCGGTGCACCGGATCTTCATGCATATATTCAAGGACATCATTCATCCAGCCCATATTCCACTTGTACATGAACCCGAGTCCCTGATCATAGGTCGGGGCGGATACTCCCTGAAAAGCGGTCGATTCTTCCGCAATCGTAAAGGCACCGGGAAAGTACGAATAGACGGCCTCGTTCGTTTTTTTGAGAACTTCAATTGCTTCAAGATTCTCACGCTCACCATACATGTTTGGAGACCACTCATCACGGGAGTAATCCCGGTACAGCATGGAGGCAACGGCATCCATACGCAGTGCATCAATGTGATACCTGTCCAGCCAGAAGAGTGCGTTTGAGATCAGAAAATTCCGCACCCCGGCTTTACCATAGTCAAAAATATAGGTGCCCCAGTCGGGGTGATAGCGCATTTTGGGGTCATCATACTCAAACAGGGTGGATCCATCGTAATACACCAGCCCCTGCGGATCGGTGGCAAAATGGGCGGGAACCCAGTCCATGATCACACCAATCCCCCGCTGATGGAGCGTATCAATCAGAAACATCAGATCTTCGGGAGTACCATACCGGTAGGTCGGGGAGAAGTATCCGACGACCTGATATCCCCAGGATCCATAAAAGGCGTGCTCTGCAACCGGAAGCAGTTCCACGTGCGTAAACCCGAGACTGCTGACATGATCTGCAAGTGCAGTGGCAAGTTCCCGATAGGACAGGGAGATGCCGTACTCTTTATGCTTCCATGACCCAAGGTGCACCTCGTAGATGGAGATCGGCCTGCCCAGCGTTGCCGCCCCGTCCCGCTCCTTCATCCACGCCTCATCCTGCCAGTCATACTGCAGTGGATTCAACACCGCCGACAGCCCCTGCACACTGCTTCCATGGGACACAGGCGGTTCCATTTGAACAGCAAAGGGATCACACTTGTCCGCTACATGCAGGCCGTTCCGAATACGATATTTGTAGCGCTGCCCCGGCAGCGCACCCGGAACAAAGCATTCCCAGCAGCCGCTCCCGATGTTCTGCATGGGATGCACCTCTGCACTCCAGTCATTAAAATCTCCAATGACATGAACCGTGTCTGCATGAGGGGCCCAGACCGCAAACCATGCACCATCTTTTTGTACATGCCCGCCAAGCCGCTCGTAACTCTTGATCAGTTCTCCCTGATCCCAGAAATAGAGATCTTCATCCGAGAGCCATCGGGAGGAGACAGGTTGAGATTTACCCGACATCTTACCTATACGAAATAATCAAAATCTGCTTCGGTCCGCACGCGACGAAGAACCTGGAATATTTTTGCAGGCATTATATGGGGGTCCACCCGGATACTGTGGGTCCCTCCCTGCCAGATGTAACGTTCGCCACCAAGCAGATCAAGCATCTGGAAGGGGGCCGCCTGCGGCAGATTCAACGCCTCCAGCGGGAGATGAAGTTCCCCCTCCTGAACCTGAAACGGATCCAGACTCACGATACAGATGATGGAATTTGTGCCGGAATTCTTCCAGTAAGCCAGCATGAGGGGGTTCTGGATGTTCAAAAATTGAAGGTTCCGCAACTCCTGGAGGGCGGCATTATTTTTCCGGATCCGGTTCATTGCCTGAAACAGACTCTGAAGCGAGTTGGGGTCATTCCAGTTCCATGTGCGGATCTCATACTTCTCATTATTGGCATACTCTTCCCGGTCGGGATGTTTCTCCGCAAGTATATGCTCATACGGGGGGCCATAGACACCGTAGACGGGGGAAAGCGTTGCTGCGAGAACATACCGGATAATATGTGCAGGACGGCCTCCACTGACCAGATATTCATGCAGGATGTCCGGGGTGTTGGGCCAGAAACTCGGCCGGAAGTATTCCGCAACGTTCGTGGAGGTCAGTTCCCGTAAATATTCGGTGATCTCTTCTTTTGTATTCCGCCAGGTGAAGTAGGTGTACGAATTGTTGAACCCCAGTTTTGCCAGCGTATACATGATCTTCGGACGCGTAAACGCTTCGGCAAGGAAAATCAGATCTGGATGCTTCGTACGAAGTCGCCCCAGACACCAGGTCCAGAAGGCAAGCGGCTTTGTATGCGGGTTGTCAACCCGAAATACACGGATCCCCCGTTTGATCCAGAACTCAAATACGTTCTTGAGTTCTTCCCAGAGTGCACGCCAGTCCGCACACTCGAAATTCAGCGGATAGACATCCTGATATTTTTTGGGCGGATTTTCTGCATAGCGGATGCTGTTGTCTGCGCGTTTACGAAACCATTCAGGATGTTCTTTCACCCACGGATGATCCGGCGAGCACTGGAATGCAATATCCAGTGCCACTTCAAGGCCCAGTTTGCCTGCTTTTTTGACAAACCGGTCAAATGCGGGGAGTCCCCCCAGTTCTTTATGGACGCTGGTATGTCCTCCGTCAGGGCTGCCAATTGCCCAGGGGCTTCCCGGCTCGTTGGGGTTCGCCTTCGGATGGTTGTCTTTCCCTTTCCGGAAGGTGGTGCCAATGGGATGGATTGGGGGCAGGTACACGATATCAAACCCCAGATCCCGGATGCGCCCAAGGTGCAGTGCTGCGTCATCAAACGTTCCATGCATGCCCGCTGCATTTGCACTGGATCGTGGAAAAAATTCGTACCATGCCGCGAATGCAGCAAGTTTTCGATCAACCTCAACCGTGAGTGTCGCGCTCTGGACTGCGCCTTTCTGCGGATCGTTAGCCAGTGCCAACTGTAAGGATTCCTCCTCCAGGGGGGCCTGGATGTCTCCCCCGGTATACCGCTTTGCAAAGGCGAGGAGTTGGTCACGGGCATCCAGATGTGCATTTACCGCATACTCCTTGAGCAAAGCAGCACCATCCAGGAGTTCTATTTTAAGTTCCGCTTCCGGCATGTCTGCATGAAAGCGGCGCCCATACTGCTGCTGCCATGAACCATAACGGTCAATCCAGGCCCGTACATGGTACGTATAAAGGCCGGGGGTCTGCGTTACAAAGCTTCCCGTATATTCATCATTGTGGGTTGGTGTCATGCGAATTTCTTCGGTTGCACCACCGAGGCGCGTCACATAGAGTCCTGCGCAAAGCTGGTCATGTCCGTCAACAATTATGTCGGCCGTCACGTTGACACGCTCCCCCACGGTTCGTTTGATGTGCCATTCGCCTTCATGGACACGGGGAGATACGGAAACAATAAAAACACGGGACCAGCGGTCAGATGCTGACTTCATATTTTTGTGACAATTTCTTATTCTTGGTGCCGCCGGCAGGGGCATGCTGCCCGCCGGCTTCACAAATCTGCTTTAAAGCGGGTAGATCCCATTGGATATAACCCATGGACAAAACTACAGTATTAGGAGCATATCCTGACCAAAACGGGGTAAATTTTTCCATCTTCAGTGCAAATGCTGATCGGATTGAACTTGTTCTGCTTGATGAATCCTGTTCTATTGAACGCACCATTGACGTAAACGGACGCACCGGCGATGTGTGGCATGTGTATGTGCCGGGGATTCAGGCAGGGCAGCGGTATGCTTACCGGGTCCATGGCCGCTGGGCCCCGAATGAGGGACACCGGTTCAACGGGGCAAAATTACTCCTGGATCCATACGCCCGCTCCATCAGCAGGATGCCGGAGTGGGACGAAAGTCTGTTTGGTTATGACCGTAACCACGCCCCTCATGTCCTGAATCCCGTGGACAGTGCATCCTGTGCACCGATTGGCATGGTCACCGGTCCCGCCACCTTAGAATCCTCAAATCCGCGGCTGGATATCCCGTGGACGGACACCGTGATTTATGAAACCCACATCAAAGGCTTGAGCAACCTGAATTTGGAGATTGCGCCTTCGCTTCGCGGAACCTATCTCGGGGCGGCATCGGAACCCATCCTCACCCATCTGAAGCATCTGGGCATTACGACGATAGAATTGTTACCTGTCTATGCCGCGGTGCAGGATGAGCGTCTGGTTCGCAATGGTTTATCTCAGTACTGGGGCTATAATCCCCTTTCCTACTTCGCTCCGGATCCGCGCTTCTCGGCGGGGGGACCCGCGACGGCAATTGACGAATTCCGGGCCATGGTGGATGCGATGCATGATCATGGATTTGAGGTCATCCTGGATGTCGTCTACAATCATACCGGGGAGGGGGACCATACAGGGCCCACACTGTCCTGGCGGGGCATTGACAGCGCTTCGTATTATATCGAAAAACCTGGACAGCCCTCCCTTCTGTTCGACATCACCGGATGCGGCAATACGCTGCGTGCGGAGCATGTGTATGTGCGTCGTCTCATTATGGATAGTCTGCGATACTGGGTGGAGGTAATGGGCGTAGACGGCTTCCGCTTTGATCTGGCCAGCACACTGCTTCGGGAACACAACAAATTCAATCCGCAAAGCGGGTGGCTGCACATGATGCAGCAGGACCCTGTCCTGTCCAAAGTGAAACTGATTGCCGAGCCATGGGATCTTGGCTATTCAGGATATCAATTAGGGGCCTATCCTCCACCCTGGAGAGAGTGGAATGATAAGTATCGTGATGTTGTACGCCGTTACTGGTCTGGTGAGCGAGGCATATCAGGGGGGTTTGCCACGCGCATTGCCGGTTCTAGTGATCTGTTTGCGTCAGGGCATCGCCGCCCTTCGTCCTCCATCAATTACGTGACCTCCCACGATGGCTTTACTCTCCAGGATCTGGTATCTTATGAGCGCAAACAGAATCAAGCCAATCTGGAAAATGGTCGGGATGGCACGCCGGCAAACTACAGTCAGAATTGTGGTGAAGAGGGGAATTCCACGAATCCTGCGGTTTTGGCACAGCGGGATCGATTAAAGCGCAGCCTGCTTACGACACTGTTTGTATCCCAGGGAGTTCCGATGATTCTGGGGGGAGACGAATTTGGCCGCTCACAGCAGGGCAACAACAATCCATACTGTCAGGATAACCGGATCTCATGGTATGACTGGAATTTGATTCACTCCAACGGGGAGCACCTCGAATTTGTGCGTGAGCTGATTGCGTTCCGCAAGGCCCATCCCTCTCTGCGACGCAACCGGTTTCTCACCGGGGAGACACAAAAAAACGGTTTGCCGGATGCGATTTGGTGGCATCCCGACGGGCGTGTCATGGAATCCAATGACTGGATCTACACCCCGGCATTCGGGATGTGGCTTGCTGCACCGGATATGCTGATGATCTGTTTCAACCCGGTAGATGAAATCGTTCCGTTCATACTCTCCAGTGAATATGAGTGGAGTTGGGGACTGGGCTGGGGAGAGAGCGCCGTCGTGGCAGATAAAAACGCAAAAGGAGGGGTCGCCAATGTGGCTCCGCAGTCCGTCCTAATTCTGCGTGCCCAGTCGTCCGCTCTGGATCGTGATGTGGCGTAGCCACCCGTCCGCAGCCTCCCGCAGTTGTATGTGTTGTTTTGGCAGGAGTGACCAGCGCCAGTTGCCATGCGGGGTACCGGGGAAATTCATGCGGGCCTCACTGCCGAGTTCCAGGATATCCTGCACGGGCAGGATCACCATGTCCGCTGCTGAACTTAGGCACCGCTCAACGGCCTTCCTGCATACCTCATTATCAGACTGGATTCCCAGATAGTCCTTTGCAAAATTATGCTCATACTCGGTCAGTGCACTCCACCAGCCGAGCAGGGTATTATTATCGTGGGTACCGGTATATACGCATTGATTGGGCGCATAGTTATGTGGCAGATGCAGATTATCCATCCCTGCATCAAACCCAAACTGAAGGACCGCCATCCCGGGGAACGCGTTCGCCTGCATCAGTTTGATGACATCCGGTGTAATCACGCCGAGGTCTTCGGCAAGGATGGGCAGAGCGCCTAATTTTTCGGTAAGTTGGTCAAAGAAGGGTTGCCGGGGACCGGGGACCCAGCGTCCGTGGACCGCGGTCTCTTCGGTTGCCGGGATCTCCCAGTAGCCGGCAAACCCTCGAAAATGGTCCAGGCGGACGCTGTCGCACAGGCAGAGGGCCCGCTTCATGCGGCGGACCCACCAGTCGAATCCATCGGCTTCCATTGCTTTCCAGCGATAGATCGGATTCCCCCAGCGTTGTCCGGTTTTGCTAAAAAAATCCGGTGGAACACCGGCAACAACCAGTGGCTCACCGGCCTCATCAAGTTCAAACAGGTCGGGATGCGCCCACACATCCACGCTGTCATGTGCGACATAAATCGGCAGATCTCCCATGATCCGGATTCCTTTCTCTTTACAATGCGCATGGAGCCTTCGCCACTGGCAATCAAAAACGAATTGTTCAAAGAGATAGAATTGAATCTCCGACGAGCCTGCTTCTATGGTGTCTGGTCTGGGTGGTTTGCGGTCATCTGCGGACCAAGTTGTCCAGATCCGGTTCCGGTACTGTACTTTTCGCGCCTGAAAGGCGGCATAGGGAAGCAGCCAATCTTTTTCTTGATGAATGAAGGAGGTGAACTCGTCTGTTTTCGGCTGTTTCACAAACCGTGCGAACGCCTGCCGGAGCAGAGCAGATTTGTAGTTGGAAACGCTCGGATAGTCGACACTGCCGTCTGGATGCGGATAATTGGTGCTGATTTCCGCTTCGGTAGACCATCCATCCTGCACCATCAGTTCGGGGCTGATCAGGAGCGGGTTTCCCGCGAAGGATGCAGGGCTTGCATAGGGAGAATCTCCCAGCCCCACAGGGCACACCGGGAGTAACTGCCACCAGGTCTGACCGGCTTCTGCCAGCGTATCCACAAATCTCCATGCTTCCGGTCCTAGATCTCCGATCCCGAATCGGGTGGGCAGAGAGGTCACATGTAACAGGAGTCCACTGGACCGCATTGCTTCGTATGAGCGTAAAACCTCTGCAAACTTCCTTCCGATGATTTCGTGCCATGCAGGCCAGAATTCAGATCCAGATTGCCACACCTGACGACCTGTCCGGTATCGTACGCCTTTTTGATGGTTACCGGCAGTTTTACGGGATGGACTCTGATCCTGCGGAGGCCCGGGCTTTTCTCACTGAGCGGATGCAGTGCCGCGAGTCCGTCATCCTTGTCGCCACGGCAAAGGATGGGGGATCTGTTGGATTTGTACAGCTTTACCCGGCATTTTCATCGGTGCGTATGGGGCGAATCCTGATTCTGAATGACTTATATGTAGCGCTGGACTGGCGCGGTCGGGGGATTGGGGAGCAATTGATGGAAGCGGCGAGGGAGCATGCGGTGCAGAGCGGATGCATTGCTCTGGAGCTGGCAACGGAAAAAACCAATGAGCGGGCCCAGCGCCTCTATGAGAAACTGGGCTATTCACGAGACGATACGTTTGCCCACTATGCACTGGATCTTTAGACGAATCCGTATGGCTGCACGGCCACGGATGATGTCCTTAAATCTCCCTTTCCCCCGGCTTTCCGAAGCATTCGTTGCAGAAACACTTAAATCTCCGTGAATCTAATTGGGATTCGTGTCGGTATCAGCGCATCAGCATCCAGTTCCACCGTGTATGGGCACACGGTTACGCTGGATAAATCGCTGTGGAAACGTGAAGCAATCAGCAGTAGGGGAGTTTCGCACGATGATTTACCATGGCGGAGTTATGCAGGATTTTCTGAATTCCTCGGATTATGGTCGTTCTGTACGGAACTTTACAAGCACAATGAAATTTTTACATAAAATACCTATATTTTATGTACTTAGACATTGTTGCTGTTCCTGTTCATTCCTCTCACAACTTCCATGGTGCCAATAGAACAAAGGGAAATCTACCTGACAAGAATCTCCCGTATGACGGTAGACAAATTGGGAATTCGCCTCTATGATCGTGTCAGTGCGGTAGTGGCTGAACTTGTGGCGAATGCGTATGATGCGGATGCCGAAAATGTTTGTATACGGGTTCCCCTGAGTACACTGCTTGCGCGGCGAAATCCCGAGACGGGGCAAATTCAGGAATACGGGTATATGATTGAGGTCCGGGATGACGGGCACGGAATGACTCCCTCGGAAGCAAATGAGCATTTTCTCCGGGTGGGAAAAGACCGGCGCATTGAGCAAGGCAAAACATCCCGGAATTTGAACCGCCCGGTCATGGGGCGAAAAGGTATCGGTAAACTTGCGCCCTTCGGAAATTTGCAGAATCATTGAGATCATTTCCGCTGGTGGAGATAAAACCGATGAGGGTTACATCATTTCTCACTTCATTATGGACTATGATAAGATCCTGGAACACAGCGACGAGCCGGTCGAAATGGAGAAAGGAAGATTGGATCGGACCTATTGTAAAGTGCCGGGAACCACTATACGCCTCAAAAATTTTCTTCCCAAGCGTGTTCCTGATCTAACTACATTCCATCGACAATTAGCGGTTCGATTCGGACTCCGGCAGGCTGCGTTCAGGGTTAAGGTAGAGGACACGAGGAATCCTGCAGAAAATCCACCCTTTGAAGTCAGTGAGTTTGGGGTTCCGTTGATGGAGAA
Organism: Rhodothermales bacterium; assembly: GCA_022821875.1. GTDB lineage: Bacteria > Bacteroidota > Rhodothermia > Rhodothermales > Bin80 > Bin80. Next base: position 2,289 of record JAJECV010000112.1, on the reverse strand, counting down.
TACCCGTGTTGAACTTTCTGAATATCCAATAGAACTGGAAGACGGGAGGAATCTCCCTGTTACAGGATGGATGGGACTTGCAAAAGAGGCCTATAAAAATGAGGAGTCAGCCGGGGTCAGGATCTATACCCGCGGGAAAATTGTCGCTACAACCAGAGACTTTGAGAGGCCTGCGGGCTTTACCGGGGAGTTCACTCTCCGCTCCTATCTGGTCGGTGAAATTCATGCCGAGTGGCTTGATGAAGACGAGGGGGAAGACCTGATTACAACCGACCGGCAGGACATTCTCTGGGAATCGGATTATGGAAGGGCCCTTCGGAGGTGGGGAGCGGAGCGTATCAAGGAAATTGGTGCGGCCTCACGTAAGCCCCGCAGAGACCGTGTTGAGGACCTGTTCATGGGGGTTACCAGACTGGAAGAAAAAGCGAATACCCGCTTCGCAGACCAGAAGTGATCAAAACGGCGGTGGCACTTGGAAAACAAATCGGACGGTTTGCGGCAGAAGATGAGTTGCAATATCAGGAATATGTGGGAGGTCTCGTCGAGTTCATTCTATCTGTGGCTCCCCATAAGGCACTGATGGAGGCCCTTGGGGAATTCCGGCAGGAGGCGTTCGGGGAAGAGGGGGAGTAGAGCAGCTTGTTGATCTTTTTTCCAAGACCCGGATTGCGGAGATGGCCTCGTATGCTCAACTTGCCTACGAACGTGTTGAAGCGATTCGCCGCCTTCAGCAGATGATTGACGATCAATCAGCCGAGTCCGTACTTCAGAATGTCATTGCGGAGGCTCCTTGGCTGATCGAACCAACATGGACTCCCATCACGGTAAATCAGGGCTTGAAACTGTTCCTTCAGCGATTCGAGAAGTACTATCAGGATCGGTCTGGTGAAGATGTAACCCTTGCAATTCGTCACGTTAACAAGCGGCCGGATTTTACCTTGATCCATATGGGACGAAAGCTTCATATTGTTGAGCTCAAGGCCGTGGGTCATTTATTTGGGAACGAAGACTGGGATCGACTCCATAATTATCTGGAGGCGTTCTCGGAATTCTTCGGGAACAATAAGCATTTAGCAGGGGAGTTTCAGGACGGATGGATCGTTGATCTGGTCTGTGATAAGGTTCACATCACGGAGCGAAATATGAAACTGGCCTACCAATACTGGAGGGATCAAGAAGGGCGGATAGAACGGATTTCCTGGGATGATTTTCTTGCAAGAGCGGTGAAAGCGAATGAGGAGTTTCTCAATGCTCATGACCAGGTCAGGGATCAAGCGGCGCAACTGTCTACCGAGCGTACAGAACAGTGAAGGCGGTTAGTCTCTTTTCGAATTGCGGGGCCGGCGATGTTGGCTATGCTGCGGCCGGCTTTGAGTTTGCGGTGATTGCTGAAATCATCAAAAGGCGTTTAGTGATTGCATCCATCAACCACCCGGATGCCGCGGCTGTTGTGATTGTCATGTTCTTGTCGTTCCTGTAGTGTAACAGCAGGGTGTACTGCTGGTCTGTAATCATTTGTCCTCGCAAATTTGTGAATGAAATTCACTTATTTGCTGAACTCCTCAATTTGTCCCCTTGGGGAAAACTCTAAATGTCACCGAGAGAAAAAAATTAATGTCGCTAGACACTTGCCCCCTGTCAATTTGAGTATCGTCTCCGCCGCTGCCCAGTTTGCTGCCGACTGGCCGATACCGAACGGCCCCTTGATCTGGCAAACGCTCACTGACATCCAACGAGAAAGTCGTGATTGCAGGTCTGACAGATAACCGGACTATCCTTCAGTGATGTGGACTTCATCGCAAAAAAGATTGCCCATCAGAGACTCCCTGGATGCCAGAATGCTACGCCGCTCACACTCATGTCCGATGCCATACTACGCGTCTCCGAACTGGCCGCCGTCCAGACGGAATATCTGGCGTTCCTGGAAGACGACACAGGTGCCTCACAATCCCCGCCAGCAAGACCAACCAAGAAGGTGAGGAATGTACACCATGCTCCTGGGGCATCCCACCATGAAATTACTCCAGATTTAACTACATACCATTCAAGGTTAACTAGGCCTACTTGTTACAAACCTTGAGGACTTGATATTGGTAAAAGCGTTTTTTACCTTGGTGGTATGCAGTCATTTCAGCCACCGATATTGCCTTGTTTCCGTGCGGATCTTGCGCGTGTGAAGGAGGTTTTGGCCTCCCATCCGCGCGATGGTCGCACGGCATTGGCGCGTCACTTATGCGAGGCGTTCGGATTTTATACGGCAACGGGGGCATTGCGCACTTCGAGTTGTTT
>JAJECV010000069.1 GCA_022821875.1 Rhodothermales bacterium | reverse complement strand
CGAACCAGCTCTATATGCAGTTCCTGGGAAGACGCATTCTCCTGAAATGGAGGGGAGGATGAAGGTTGTAAATTCATTAGTACTTGAGTTTGAGTGAATAGGGCTATACTCCCAAACTCCAACTAATAATGGTGCATCCCCGATAGATTGAGCGCTATTTGTGACAAATCACCATCGCACAAAGCACAGAGATGCTTTTCCTTTAAGCGAAGCTTCTAGGATGGCTATTTCTGTCGTAAGACGGATCATGCCAGAGAAGTCCCTGGTGCCACTCGCATCCGCAGGGAAAGGTGGTATCCATGAATTGCTGATTGGAGGAAATAGCATGAACTGCAAATTTGCACGTTGTGTGATCAACCGTAATCAACCAGACTTACGCATTACTGGGTCCATCGTTCCGCCTCATGCGGCGGAGTGATCGTCATCATAACATAAGGGACGCTTCCGGCGGATACCCGTCCAGCAGTGCAAATGCCAACTTCCGTCTAGTGGGCAGTCATCATCTGAACGAGCACGGATATGGTGACTCCCCCGTCAGGAACCCGAAATCTTCCAGTCATGGCGCATCCATGAGGTGTTCTGTAGAGGGTGCTCCGAGGATAGATTGCAGCAGTATCCAATCCCATCCCAGGGATGCCATTTTGCCTCCAGAGGCCTCATTTTTGAACATAAATCAGGCCGGCAAAAATTTTTTCAGGTATGCAAGCGCTTCCATTGAAACCAACTTCCAAAACATCGTAAACGGGGGTTCATTAACCTTCTTAATCTCATGATTCTCAAAAAAATCAGTCCCAAAGGACGCTCGGTGCGTGTCACTTTTGAACTCCCTCTGGAGGAAGCTCAGTACAGTGCCAACATTGTTGGAAGTTTCAATGACTGGGATACGACAGAGCATCCGATGAAACGGAATGATCGCAAAGGTGTCTGGACTACAGCGCTCTCGTTCAAGCCGGGTACCCAGATTGAATTCCGCTACTTTATTGACGGCCATAAATGGCATAATGAGCCGCAGGCCGACGCGTATGCTCCGAATCCGCACTATTCCGATAACAGCGTGCTGGCACTTTAGCCAAACAGGAACAGGACGACGTAGACGGCGGCAATCATTGCGAATATATCTGCAATGAGCCCCGCCGGAACAGCGTGCCGCGTTTTGCGGATATTTACGGCACCAAAGTAGACCGCAATCACATAAAAGGTGGTTTCGGTGGAGCCGAACATGGTGGCAGCCATTTTGACGAAGATGGAATCTTCGCCAAACTGGCTGATCATGTCGAGGACAATTCCGACCGATCCGGATCCGGTCAGCGGGCGGACGATCCCCATGGGGATCACCTCCGCAGGGATGCCGATCAGCCCAACGACAGGGCGAAGGAGATCGGTCAGGAAGTCCATTGCGCCGCTGGCGCGAAACATTCCGATTGCGAACAGGATCGCAATCAGGTAGGGGATGATCATGACAGCAACATGGAACCCCTCTTTGGCTCCGTCAACAAAGACCTCGTACACACGAACCTTGCGGATCATGCCGTAGAGCGGGAAACCGACCAGGATGGCCGGCAAGACCAGTGCGGATGCGTAATCCAGAAATAACTGTACGATATTCATGATGTCACCTCACGGTAGCGTTTGAGCCGTCCTAGAAGTTTGACCGCCGTAATGCCTACAATCAGAGAGAGGCCGGTTGTAATCAGGATGGAGAAAAACAGCTGGTTGATTTGCAGCCCCATGATGGCAACCAGCGTGACCGGGGGCAGGATCTGAACACTGGCGGTGTTCATGGTAAGCAGCATGACCATCGGATCGGTTGCGGTGTCTTCGGTTTCGTTGAGCGTCTGGAGTTCCTGCATGGCCTTGATGCCGAGGGGGGTGGCTGCATTGCCCATCCCCAGCATGTTTGCAGAAAGATTCAGGACGATGAGTCCCAAAGCGGGATGATCTTTGGGGACTTTCGGGAAGAGTGGCCGAATGAGCGGCTGGGTAAACCGGACCAGTGCCTGGAGCATACCGGATGCCTCTGCGATTTTGAGGAGCCCCATCCACAATCCTAGACCTCCGATCAGGCCAAGGGCCAGTGTGACCGCTGTTCTTGCAAAATCCAGTGCGGCACCGGCAATTGCATTCATCTTGACCCAGCGTACGGAGCGGAACGTAATGGCGGTCTGCCATTCGGTGCCGGCAGGGATGCCCTGCAGAGCACCTCGGCAGTCTTCCTGCCCTGTTTCCTGGCAGATCGTTTGCAGAGGTTCCGCAAGTGAGGCTTCCTCTGCAAAACGAAGTTCGCGCCCGGCGGAGGTTTGCAGCAGTACGCCCGGCCAGGTATTGCCGGTCATGGTGCTGTCGCCGTAATGGGCTGTGAGATCGGTTCCCGAAAGTTGCACCTCTACGTATTGTCGACGGGTATCGGCGTGGTACTCCTCCTCAAATATAATCGTAACAGGGAGCGGGGTGCCGTTACGGTAGGTGTCTTGCACAAAGTCAGTGATATCGCTTGTCAGAGCGAAGACCAGACTTAAGACAATCAGTCCACCCCAGATATAATTCAACATCGATTCAGGGGCCGGGCGCGGTAGAGAATGCTCCCTCGGCGGGAGGGATGAGCAGGATCGTTTCCATATTGCGTAGGCTAAGGGTTGTATTGGGGGTAAGCAGGTTTGCACGTCTGAGAAGCCATGCAGTCACATTCAGATAGTCCTCATCCGAGAGTACTCCTCCTGCATTATAGGGCATCTGCTGCTGATTATAGGTATAAAGCCGTGCGGCGGTGAGCCGGGAGGCAAGGACTGTGCGGGTCAGGCGCGGGCCGGTTCCAGGAACCTCGTGACAACTCTGACAACAGGTGACATAGACCCTGCTCCCGATGCTTTGCTGTAACCCGGGATCCGGTTTTGAACCGCCGCAGGCGGCGAGCAGGATCGTTGCCAGTCCGAACCTCATGCGCATCACCTCACCACCTGAATCGGGTGGGGCAGCCGCATGTTGAACCGGTATCCCTTCTCATTGTGAGGAATTGTGTCAGGCTGCTCTATCCCCGGCGCATCCACTGCAGAAGTGATGATGGTGTGTGGGCCGGGGGCTGCATTCCAGTCCAGTTCAAAGCGCGTCCAGCCATAGCGCATGCGCGGCTCCAGAAGTGTGGCATCATTCCAGGTACTGCCCCCGTCATCGCTCCATCGGACCTGCATGATTGGGCCATCCGGGCTGTAGGCATATCCGTAAATGCGGTGAACCCCGCTTCTCAGCGCAGCCGGCCATGGCAGGGCCAGAGTACTCTTGATGGATTGTTTGTTCGCAACCTGCCCGTTGGCCTGCCCTTCCGGAGGATAGTCGTCTCCGATCAGCACATAGGAGGTCGTATTATTGCGGCTCCATATCTGGGTGTCCGATACCTCAATTCGTCCGAGCCATTTGGCGTTGCTGCTGCCCACCCATTCTGGCACGAGTGCGCGTACAGGTGCACCATGGTCTTTCGGGAGGGGGGATCCGTTCATGCGCAGTACCAGAAGCGTGTCCGGATCCATCGCTTTGTTCAGGGGCAATGGCAGCCGAAATCCTCCCTCTGGAGCCCCCTGATCCATCCCGATCAACTGAACAGACACGGCAGAGTCCCGGATCCCTGCTGCCTGGAGCACCTCAGGGAGTGGAACGCCGGTCCATTCGGCCATCCCGACTGCGCCCCGCTTCCATTGGGTTCCCGTTGCGATCTGGCCAAGTAATGAACCAAAGAAAGCACGCTGGTTCCCTCCAAACTCCAGATAGGAAAAGACGGTTCGATTCGGCATGGCCCGGAGATCTTCGAAGGATAAACTGAGCGGGGTTTCAATAGCATTTCCTTCCACCGTGAGGTGATAATTATCCACGAGGATATCGAGACTCACATCATGATTGCGCACAAAAAACTGATCCACCGGGGTCAGAAAGCTTTCCTGATTCTCAAGTTTGGATTCCAGATTCGCAGTGCCATGCTGCACGAACGGTGCAGGATCCTTAAAAAAGGGATCCGGTGCCCCTTCCACCTCTGCACAGCCTCCGAGGAGACTGATGGATTCCACGGTTTTGAGAAAGTTTCGGCGGTTACTGGACATTCATCTCTTTGGAAAAATACTCTTCGATCTGCTTTGCCAGTGCCGGGCCGACAATATTCTTGAGCGCCTTTTCATCGGTCTGTTTAATTCTCCGGACGGATCCGAAGGCCCGGATCAGTTTCTGCACGGTCTTGGGGCCGACACCAGGGATATTTAATAATTCGGAATGCAAGAGTCGACTCTTTCGCTGTTTTCGCTGGATCGTGACGGCAAACCGGTGTGCCTCATCCCGGACACGCTGAATCAGTTGCAGGGAGGCACTTTGCTTTGCAATATGATACGGCTCTTTGTCATCGGGGAAATATACTTCCTCCAGACGTTTGGAGAGTCCTATAATCGGGAATTTTCCGTAGGTATCGGTTTCTATGAGTGCTTTCACGGCACTGGAGAGCTGCCCTTTCCCGCCGTCAACGACAACCAGGTCAGGCCAGGGGCCATCTTCATTCCGGATCCGCTGGAACCGCCGCCGGATGGCTTCCTCCATAGAGAGAAAATCATCCGGCTTGCCATCGGGGACACTGCGGATTTTGTAACTCCGGTAGTCACTCTTGCGCGGCCGCCCATTCTGAAATACAATGCAGGACGCAACCGTGCCGGTTCCGCCTAGATGGGAGATATCGAAGCACTCAATTCTTTTGGGCAGTTTACTTAAACTCAGGTCGGACTGCAGGGATTTGATGGCAAAGGGGATACGATCTTCGCCGCGTTTGAGTAATTCCAGTTTGAATTCTCCAAGCAGGAGATCCGCATTGGCCTGCACCATGCGCATCAGTTCTGCCTTTTGCCCGCGCTGCGGGGTAAGCAGGGTTACTTTCTTTCCACGCCGGATGGTCAGGAATTCTGCAATAACCTCCGGTTCAGAGATTGGCGTATTCAAAAACACTTCTTCGGGAAAGAAAGCGGATTGCGTGTAGTAGTTCTCCACATAGTGCTGCATCAGGACCGCATCTTCGTGCCCCTCAATCTGGCGCATGATCTTGTGTTCGCGTCCAATGATTTTCCCTTCCCGCACCTTAAAGCAGATCCCGACGGCGGCATTCTCGTCCCGTGCGGTTGCCAGAGCAAACAGATCCCTGTCCACGAGGGTGGCAGTTACTACTTTTTGCCGCTGTGCGTAGGTCTCAATAGCATCGATCTGGTTTCGAAGGCGTGCAGCCTCTTCATATTCCCGGGCTTCGCTGGCGGTCTGCATCGCTTCCTGGAGCGTATGTTTCAGAGCACTTGTATGGCCTTTGAGGAGCATTTCGATCTGGGCGACGGTTTTGTCATAGGATTCGGCGGATTGATATCCGACGCAGGGGGCAGCACATTTTTTGATATGGTATTCCAGACAGGTCTGGTATTTGCCGCGCTCAATGGGTTCGGGGGAGAGGTCCAGCGAGCAGGTGCGGAGTTTGAAGATGGACCGTATGACGGTCAGTGCCCGTTTCATGATTCCGACATCCGTATAGGGGCCAAAGTATTTGGACCCGTCCTTGAGGATACGCCGTGTGGTAAAGATGCGCGGGAAGGGTTCCTTCTTGATACAGATATAGGGATAGGTTTTGTCGTCTTTCAGGTTAATATTGTAGCGTGGCTTCCGCTCCTTGATCAGGTTATTTTCAAGGATGAGTGCTTCGGCTTCGTTATCGGTCACGATGACCTGCACATCCACTGCTTTTGCGATCAGGAGCCGGATGCGTCCCTGCACATGTGCATCTTTGCGGAAGTAGGACCGGACGCGGCTGCGCAGGTTAACGGCCTTCCCGATGTAGAGTGGATTCTGGTTCGCATCCAGAAACTGGTACACTCCGCACCGGGTCGGCAGTTCAGACACTTTCGTCTGAAGGCTGTCCTTAATTGTATCAGGTTCACTCATTCTCCACGGATGCCCAGAAGTCAAGCAGGACTGCCGGAAGCAGATTATGCTGCACGCTCTCTGGAAGAATAACTAATCTTGCTTTGGGCCATTGTGTATGCAGTGCCTGGGCGTGGGCCGATGCGGGAGTGATATCGCTGATGAGAACCGGTACCGCTGGAGCGTTATGTTTTTCCCGGGCGAGCTGGGTGGACACATTATGGACAACCAGGCTCTGACCTCTTTTTGGCAGCGGCCCTCCGGTCACCCTGTGTGCAGGGTATGTATCCGAGGCCATACAATGACCGGTTAACTGCAGTTGCTGTTCCAATTGATCACACGCTTCAAATTGTACAGCGTACTGTTTAGCAGGCTGGCAGAACTCCACGAGGATTCCGCAGGTGTCTCGTGGATGCAGAAAGAAGATTTGCTTTCCGCCTGCTCCGGGTACGGGCTTCTCGGTGAGCGGCTGAAACCCCGATTCTCGCATCCGGTCAAGTTCTGCCTGCGCACTGGCGACCCGGAAGGCGATATGGTGAAGCCCCTCCCCGCGTTTTGAGAGGTGGCGGGCCACGGTGGAGTCTGCGCTTAGGGGCTGGATGGTTTCCAGTTTGGTATCCTTGCCATAGAGCCGAACTCGAACCTCCTGCGAGTCAATATCTTCATGCACCGAAGCGGTTGAATGGGAAAGTCTTTTGAGCAGGTCATCTACCGCCTCACCATTATGGGTGGCAATTCCAATGTGATCAAGGGGTATCATAAAAGAGTCAAGTCAGCAATTTATGAGATTTTTTGCATAGGGTTCCCAACCCTTATGTTTCAGGAGTGTTTGCCGAAGATTCTCGTTGTGATATGAATACACAAAGGGCACCGGCTACAGTTACAATCAATTCGGCTTCCGTACGGTCAATGGTTCGCTGTTCGCTGATGTGGCGTGCTTGATTGGAAGCGTAGCCCCAGAGTTTATGAGTAGCTTTGTCAAGTGGAGAGGGTAGATTTAGTTCCGATATCAGACGGCCAAGTGTGGGTTTAGGTTCGCCTGTTACTTTTCTCGCTGTTGATTCAAGTGCTGCCATCATATGTTGAACAACACCGGTGACATCTGGATCGGGGATTCGAGAAATATCTTGAAGGGCTTCTCTGATTTCGTTTGCTGCATGTTGAAAACCATTCTCTTCCAGGATACGGGGGACTTCTTGTGTGATCCTATTGAAAACATCTGAGCCTCTGTGGATGAATTTGCCTTCTTGAAGTTCCCAGCCGATACCATTCTCCACGAGGAATTCGTTCAGACGGCATTCAAATTCAGCAGCATCAAGAGAATATGTTGTTTGGCTGTCACCATTTTGAAGTTCTTCATAAATAGTTTCCAAAATTTGGTAGATTCTATACCAAGGGGCGTTTTCCAGAAGACATTCAACCTCGTGCAATATTGGGCCATCTGACCAGTAATTTTCTGTGTCGGGCCGGACCAGCAAGACATTGCAGACCACTTCTCGTAGCTCATATGGGGGCATATTGGCCTTCTGTGCAAGCAATACAATTGCGTTACGCAGAGTATCCGGCGCATCTTCACGGACAGTGATAGGTGTGCTGGTTGGTCGATAACCATGTCGGGCTGAGAAATGCTTGTCCATGTATTCAAGATCTTTGTGATTTCCGTTTAGGGAATTCCAACTGATGATTGATTTGAGAGAGATGTGGTGCTGTTCTGCAGGTTATGAAGGGGGTAAAATAGGTTGATCCGATGTTTAACCGACCCATCTCTGGTGTACTTGGGTTGAAGATGTAATGTTCAATGGGATTCCATTTAAGTATACTGTTGAGATGATATACTGTGTTAAGGGGACGGTGATAAGATGTGAGGTCCTATTGGTCACGTAATTGCTCTCCTGAAAAATTAGAGATACTGGGCAATTCAGTTGGATGTTTTGCAAGTATGAGAAAAGGAATAATTGCCAGAATCATCCATATCCATCACCAACTGCATGAGTTCGCGCGGAAATAGTTCCTTCTTCGGAGGCTGGCATTTTCGATCAAGTCCTGTTGCCTGCAGCAATGCAGTCATTTCTGTTTTCCGATCCTGATCAAGCAGTACCGCTTCGCCAAAGCAACAATCAAAATCTAAGTTGGCAGGAATCACAACATCAAATGGAATCGGAGGGCCAATGCAATCTGAAAGGGTTCGCACTGTTTCAGTCATTCGTTCAGCGATGCGGGGCCAACAGAACCAGTCTCTATCAAGGACATCCATGAGTCTGAAATCAACCACTAGTATGCGAAGGTAATCTGGTGACGGATCGCCACATTGTCGTTTTTCAAGTTTACTTTTGATCTTATTACCTATTTGGGAGTGGGCTGTATATTCCACCGTCAGTGGCTTTTCAAAATAATGCCGCGTATCATTTGATCTCGTTGGTTCGTGAAATTGCACACACCGGTCTTCGGGGTTCGGGTGTATTTTTTTCAATGTTGCTTTCAGACAAAACACATTGTTAATCCCCGCAAATTTCTGTACACTTCCTTCCTTGGCATTCAGGAGCCATTCGTTAACATCCTGATGTAAGTTTTTCAGCCATTTTCGCAGAGTTTCGTCATCATTCGGGATTTGATGTGCATGAAACCCCGAAGGTTCTGCTATCAATAATTTTACGGACACAGAAAAGCCTCTTTTGCATCTGGAATACCGGAACTCAGGCTCAGAATATGTCTTAACGAACTGGAATCCGAAAAAATCTATAGGACAGAAGATTTCTATTTTGACTTGGCTTGAATTTAACTCTAGATCAATATCATGTATCCGGTTAGATTTAGACACGGTTCCCTTAACATCAAGTCCATTAATCCGCTTGAGATATGCCAGCATGTACAGTTCCGAGAACATTCGGCGAAAGCAGAGTGGATCCTTTTCACGAAGTAAATTCTTACTAATATCTCCCGAAGAGTCAATATGATCATTGATCAACTGAAGGAGTTGCTGTGGGTCAAGGGCGGGTAAATTGTTGATGAGTCGCACAATTTCCAAATCACTCCGGTTATTTGCGGGTAGGTTTTTTAATAATCGGCTTTTGATTTTTGGAAAATTTTCCAATGCAGATATTACTTCTGCATTCACTGGATAACTTAGCATGTTAATAGTTGTCGTTGATATTCTATGTAACGCAAACTATTAACAAAATGGAGATGCATCATTGATAGTTGAAGTGGATCGGGTTTCACAGGACCATAATATAACAAATTTTTATTAGACGGTGTGGGAGATGCATCATTGCTGTTGTTCGGTGGGGAGGGTGCGGGAAATAGTCTGTCCAACTAGAGTACAGGTTATGGGCATTCTCCAGGGCAAGGTGCTTATCCAACAAACGTACGATGATCTGTAACTTAAACGATAAAATGTCCAAGATACGCGTCAGAATCGGGTATGCTGCGTATACGTGTCTATGAAGGCAATAGTGCAATCGGCTACTGAGCCATCGAATGACCGCAGAGATGCGGTGTGGCATTTATTGCGTATTACGCAAGATGGGGCTTATCGGAGCCTGATTGATCGTGGTGCGAAGCCAAGGGTCGTTGCCTACGTGTCTACGGTCACACGCTGGCGGCGGTATTTATCATTTCTGCTCTACTGTTTCCTCAAGGATAAATCCCGGCCGCTTCCTCAGGCACTGGAACAGCTCCTCCTCTTGGGGATTGCAGAGCTTGTTCTTTTGAAGGAGCCGCCCCATGCAGTGGTGAACGAGGTCGTGAATGTGGCGCGATCTATGCATTTTCCGACAGGTCTGACCAATGGATTGCTCCGGTCTGTTGTTCGGGCGCATGCAGCGCTGCCTGTACCCGGCACGGGGAATCCCGTTCGTGATTTAGCGATCCGCTGGTCTCATCCCACCTGGCTGGTTCGCAGATACGTGAAGCGTTTTGGCACCGAAGAGGCAACTCAATTATTGCAGCGCAATAATGAAGCCCCGGCCTACAGTATCCGTGTAAACCGAATGCACATGAGCACGGAAGAACTTCTACATGAGTTCAGCGCTCAGGAAATCCGGGCGAGCCGGTCGGATTTTCTGGAGAATTATCTCCACATTACCTCGGTGGGATCACTGGTGCGAAAAGGTTATATGGCTCGTGGAGCATGCTCTGTGCATGATGAGAGTGCAGGGTTTGTCGTAGAATTGCTGGATGCCAGACCCGGTGAGGTGATTCTGGATACGTGTGTTGCACCAGGGGGCAAAGTGCTGGCGGCCGCCTGCCGGATGCAGGGGAGCGGGCAGTTGCATGCCTGGGATATTCATCCCAAACGGCTCCAGAAAGTGGAGGAAATGGCACGGGCCCAGGGCCTGAAAAATATTCATATTCGGGTCGTAGATCTTCTGAGTCCCCCGGAGATGCAGGCAGATCGTGTACTGCTGGATGTCCCGTGTACAGGGACCGGTGTGCTGAGCAAGCGGTCTGATCTGCGTTGGCGACGGAGCGAAGCTGACCTGATGGATCTGATCAAATTACAGCAGCGATTTTTGGACAAAGTCGTGGAGTGTGTCCGGCCTGATGGAATTCTCGTCTACAGTACCTGCTCCATTGAGCCGGAGGAAAATGAAATACAGGTCCAATCTTTTTTGGAACGCCACCCCGGTTTTACGCTCGAGCATGCGGGGGACTTTCTTCCCGCTGCAATGGTAACCGGGGCAGGGTACATGGCTACCTTACCGCATCGTCATGGCATGGATGGGGCATTTGCGGCGCGTCTTCGTAAATCCAAGTGAATTTGTGTAACCGGTCACGAAAACCTGAACCGCATCCGTCAGGTAACGTACAGATACTTTCGTGTGAGCGAATGAAATCTAATCTTCAAAACCCCAGACCCTCTGTAGTCCAAGCACCGCGGTGTCAGTACAAGGGGTTTATGTGTATACGTTTAGGATGTAGAACTGAATGATCTTGCGTCATCTTAATCTTTTTTTGTTGGCTGTGCTGATCGGGTGTGCTCCTGCATCGGCGCAGAGGATTGCCAAGTATGGAGCAGACTTTCTGGCCGGGGGAGTTGATGCCCGGGCATTGGCGATGGGCGGTGCAAATGTTGCACAGGCCCGGAACGTAAACAGTGTCTACTGGAATCCGTCTGGTCTGGCGCACACGGAGTATCCCGAAGTTGCCTATATGCATGCGGAGCGCTTTGCCGGGATTGTGTCGTTTGATTTTGCGGCGATTGCATATCCGGTCAGTCATAACTCCACTGTAGGGCTCAGTTTTTTCCGGAGCGGTGTGAACGACATCAAAAACACGCTGAATGCGTGGGATGTTGAGCGGAACCAGCCCAAAGCGAATCCTGAGTCGTACATCACCAGTTTCTCTGCGGCAGACATGGCATTTTTGATCAGCTATGCCCGACGGCTCAATCCGCAGTTCACGGTTGGCGCATCCGGGAAAATCATTCGACGTACGATTGGTGATTTTGCGGATGCGTGGGGCTACAGTTTTGATGCGGGTGTGCAGTGGCACGGAGACCGGTTTTTACTTGGGGTGCAGCTGCAGGATCTCTCTACGATGCTTCAGAGCTGGAGTGTAAATGCGTCGGCCTTTTCAATTGAGGAAACGAACCCGGATACCGGTGTCCCTTACACATTTACGGAAGTCTTTGATCAGGAACTCCCGGCCGGGGATACCTTTCTGGTCCTACCTGTCGTTCGCCTGGGCTCAGGTCTGATTCTCCCGATCAGTTCCCACAGTACGCTGACGTTTGGTCTGGATGTAGACATTGCGTTTGACGGGCAGCAGGCGGATGCATTCAATCTGGGGGATATCTCCTTTCATCCGAGATTGGGCGGGGAGTTCTCTTTCAGGAATCTTGTGGCGCTCCGGGCGGGTATGAACCGCATTGCGCAGACGGACAGTTATGGATTGGATGTCGTTCCCTCGGTCGGTGCCGGGATCCGCTTAGGCCCATTGTCGGTGGATTATGGGTTTGGGGATTTTGGAGGGCTGGTGAGCGACTTGGGGTATTCGCATCGGATTTCGGTTCATTTCACCTGGAAGCGGGCGCAGTTTCGCCGCCCGTCGGAGTGATGAAGTTTGATGAAGCGGGCAAGCGGCAGGATTCATACCATCTGGAATAAAGACACGGGGATTAAGGATTTTGAGGTTAATCCAGAAGATCTCCGAGCCCCGGAAATTCCCGGTATTCGGGAGAGATGGAAAGCGTTACAGGAAAAACTCAAAGGGGATGCGCAGCTCCTGGATTTTATGGAGAGATTGGGCAGAGAATGGGCGATTGAGACCGGGATCATTGAGGGCCTCTATGACATTGACCGTGCGGTGACCAAGATATTGATCAGGGAGGGGTTTCAGCGAAGATTCTTCGTTCAGGGCGCAACGGATCCGTCCACAGGATTGGTGCTGCAGTTACTGCGAGATCAAAAAGACACATTGGACGGGTTGTATGATTTTGTGAAGCATGGGCGGGAGTTATCAACATCCTGCATCAAGGAACTTCAGGTGAGCCTGCTCCGAAGTCAGGGGAGTATTGAAGGGAAGGATGCATTCGGGCGAAATAGAGACCTACCCCTCATCAAAGGTGTCTGGAAAATGCAGGAAAACAATCCTGTCCGTGATGGTGTGACGTATACGTATTGTCCACCTGAGCATGTTGCCTCCGAGATGGATCGACTGATGGATCTGTACTCTGACCATGTTCGTGCTGGTATTTCGGGGGAGGTGTTGGCCGCCTGGCTCCATCACCGGTTTACCCAGATTCACCCCTTTCAGGATGGCAATGGGCGTGTAGCACGGGCACTGGCTTCACTGGTTCTACTGAAGGATGGACTCTTTCCATTGGTCATTACCCGGGATGCCAGAAAGGAATACATTGGCGCACTGGAACGGGCTGATCAGGGAGAACTTGCCCCTCTGGTTCACATGATCACCCAATCTCAGTTGAGATATATCAGGAAGGCAAGTAAGATTCGGTGAGGAAATTCTCAATGAGGAGCATGTGCTACACTAAGTGTTCTCTCTATGGTAGTCAGGGGGAAATAAGGGGGCCCGATAACGGGCGAAGTTATCCACCAGCCAGTCGTGCATAGAGGGGATCGGAACCACATACCGGTTCTTCCGCTCGTCCAGTATCCCCTTGTGCAGGGCCAGTGTGAAGATCTTCTCGGCCGTATCATGATCATAGTCCAGACGCAGGGAGGCGATAATATCCATCTTTGCAATACTGGTACCGGATGGAGCATATGCGATCACTCTTGCGATGCAGTGAAGTTGCTCTCTAGGGAAGTTTTGAGCCCGCGCTTCATAAAACCTAATCCGCCCCTTCCGCCCTTCTTTCAGCACCGTTTTCAGCCCCTCTGAAGTCAGCTCCCCCTCGGTCAACTCTAACTGCTTCAAGGCAGGCCACACATACGCCATAATGTGCTGCGGCCAGCCATGTGTCTCACGGGCAATCGCATCAATCCAGGGGGCTGGATCGCCCTTCACGCCGCCTTCCTCTAGGAGCCAATCCTGAATGACCGCCCGCCTTGGCCCTTCGCCCAGCGGCCCCAGGTTGATCTGGCAGCCGGCATCAAATCTTGATATCCCCAAGGAATCAAAGGCCGCCGCGGTTGTCCCCAGGCCGGCGGCGATCAGGATCACGGGCCTCTCCACTCCGCCGTTGTGAATCGCGTCGAGAATGATAATGACCCGATGCTTTTGCTCACTCGGCGTGAACTTTGCCAGTATCTGTGCTTCGTCTAGAGTGAGCAATAGTGCCCCATCCCCGTCCTTCAGCACATCTAATGTGTTGCGAAGAGCAGATTTTTTCCTGGATTCATACCCTTCGCTCCCCTTCACATTTCCGTCCCCCGGTAGTGCTACTCCTCCTTCCAATTTCCCGCTCCATCCGCGCTCTTTCTGCTTTGCCTTCTTCTTCCGTCCAAGCGACTGAAGGAGTGTGGTCGGGTCCCACAGCGCATCTAATTGGATCTTAGCGGTCTGCCATCGCTGTGCCCGTGCGAGCCGCGCACATTCGTAGAGCAGGGCGGTCTTGCCCGCGCCGGGGGCCGCCTGGATCAGGACAGATGTACCGGAATTCCCCGCCTTTGCCCTACCCAGCAACTCCTTGAAATCATCCAGAATTTTCACTCGCCCATGAAAATAGCGGGCCTCGCCCCGCACCAGCGTGGCAGGCTTGACGGTGGGGGATTTCTGTGGTTTACTCATCAGGTCCGTCCAGACAGTCTGGGATCAGCGGAGACTTTTCGACTGACTGAATATATGCACTCAGAGGAAAATGGGTTCCAATAACTGGAATTTTCTCTCCCTTCCGATTTTCGAATCTTGAGTCATGACTCAAAGTTGCTTGCTGTACGTCTCGAACAGAACAAGATCGGAATTGATCACAGTGGCAAAGTGAACCAAGTCCCAATTACTGATGTTTTCGTAATCCCATGTCAATTCGCGTGCATACTCCGCAATTCCTCGGGTAAAGTCTGAAATGCTAATGAAATGTAGTCAGAGAAATCCTTGATCTTCTTTTTTACCTCACTGGTTGTGTCCCTAATTTTAAACTCAACTATTCCAATTCATGGCTGCTAGCGCTGGGGTTCTGGCGGGGGAAATAGCGGTTCCGGGATATGGACAAAGTTATCCACCAGCCAGTCGTGCATAGATGGGATCGGAACTACATACCGGTTCTTTCGTTCGTCCAGTATCCCCTTATGCAGGGCCAGTGTGAAGATCTTCTCGGCCGTATCATGATCATAGTCCAGACGCAGGGAGGCGATAAGATCCATCTTTGCAATACTGGTACCGGATGGAGCATGTGCGATCACTCTTGCGATGCAGTGAAGTTGCTCTCTAGGGAAGTCTTGAGCCCGCGCTTCATAAAACCTAATCCGCCCCTTCCGCCCTTCTTTCAGCGCCGTTTCCAGCCCCTCTGGAGTCAACTCCCCTTCGGTCAGCTTCAACTGTTTCAAGGCAGGCCACACATACGCCATGATGTGTTGCGGCCAACCATGCGTCTCACGTACAATCGCATGAATCCAGGAGTCCGGATCCCCCTTCGCCCCGCCTTCTTCCAGGAGCCAGTCCTGAATGACCGCCTGTCTTGACCCTTCACTCAGCGGTTCCAGATTGATTCGGCACTTGGGGTCAAATCTCGATATCCCCAGGGAATTAAAGGCCGCTGAGGTTGTACCCAGGCCGGCGGCGATCAGGATCACGGGCCTACCCACTTTGCCATTGTGAATTGCCTTGACAAACTTCAATGCATTCGTGAACTGTTCGTGGTTAGATCGCGGAATGACCGCCGCTGTCGTTTGTGCCTCGTCTAGCAGGAGCAGCAGCGGCTTCCGTCCAGACTCAAGAATGTCCAACGTTGTTGGGAGATAGTGCTCAGATGTGGATTCCCGATGTAGAAACTGTACGTTCCCTCCCATCTTCGTTTCCTGACGCTTAGCGGGGAGCGGGAGTCGCAACAACTTACTCAACTCCACCGGATCAAACAACCCGTCCGGGTCAATCTCGGCGGTCTGCCATCGCTGTGCCCATGCAATCCGTGCATATTCATGGAGCAGGGCGGTCTTGCCCGCGCCGGGGGCCGCCTGGATCAGGACAGATGTACCGGAATTCCCCGCCTTTGCCCTACTCAGCAACCCCTTGAAATCATCCAGAATTTTCACACGCCCATGAAAATAGCGGGCCTCGCCCCGCTCCAGCGTGGCAGGTTTGACGGTGGAGGATTTCTTTGATTTACTCATCAGGTCTATCCAGACAGTCCAAGATCAGAGGAGACTTTTCGACTGACTGAATATATGCACTCAGAGGAAAATGGGTTCCAATAACTGGAATTTTCTCTTCCTTTCGATTTTCGAATCTTGAGTCGTGACTCAAAGTTGCTTGCTGTACGTCTCGAACAGAACAAGATCGGAATTGATCCAGTGGCAAAGTGAATCGCGTCCCAATTACTGATGTTTTCGTAATCCCATGTTAATTCGCGTGCATACTCTGCAATTCCTCGGGTAAAGTCTGAAATGCTAATGAAACTGCAGTCAAAGAAATCCTTGATTTTCTTTTTTGCCTCACTGTTTGGAGCGGCCTTTTTCCCGATCCAAAAAACTTCGGTTAAGGTGAAAGCTGATGTTATTATGTGGGCTTTTTTGGATTCAGCAGCTTTGATGATCGGTAAACAGCGACTCCGCCTGTCATACTCATCGTTGAGGTGGCCAAGGAATACGCAACTATCCCAATAACGTTTTCCGTCTCCTGTCTCTTTGCCCATCTAAAAACAAGTCACGTATTTCAGAAAGTGGCGTTAGCTCGCTGTCTGGTCTAAACACTCTTATGCGTTTGGCGATTACACTCGTTGGTATGCTTCGACCATTATACTTAACAATGCCCTCAACAGAAACTCTTTTCCCGAATGCTTTCATCGCCTCCGATTCTACACTTGGTTCCGCAGGCTCACACTCTACAGCCTTCCCGTCCAAACTTCGATATACGACTAGTCGGAACCCTTTGCGAATTGAGATCGTGCGCAGTTCTCCCTCAACGTTCCCATATGCTGTGTGGGAAGGTCTCGGTTCCAGCAGTGCGTGGGCATTTCTTGCGATGCGAGGAGAAAGAGAAACCGAGGTCCCACTAGATCCGATTTTTGCTTGTTTATCACCTTGGGTAGATTCAACAAGTCGTGCCAAATTTCGCACATGCTTTACTGCACTTTCCAAAAACATATCCGGCCATTCATGTCCGCTACCTGACTCAAGGCTCTGAAGTCCTTGATTTATAGCAATGGCGGACTTTTCAACGGTTTCTATTGCTCCCGGTTTGTCCGAATTTGGTGTTGCTACGATCACCATGCTGCCTTCAGCAACAGACATCGCCCATGTCGAAGCTCCGACTTCAGGGGATATATCTCAGAAACCGAACTGATCAACCCCACAAATTCTCTCACGGTATCATGGAATTCTTTTGGACTGAAAGTTCCATTCAAACATAACTCCACCTGACGGTTGGGGTTATGTTCATTCTCATGATCGGCGTTGTCATTATGTTTAGTTTGCGAGAGAGACATGCACGTTTATAGGCTGAAGGGCATACGATCTACAAAGGTACAACGTACACCTATACGGATAAATTTGGCCGCCAAAAGATGGTTGGCATCATTGCTCCTGTTCAGGCCTCTAGTAACGATCAATTCAGACTATAAGTTTCGCGGGTGCATATGCAGGGCTGACTTGGCATAACCTTTTTGGTCCTGCCGATATTCGTCAGTGAATTTTCATAAAGCGTCCCAACTGGATTGAATTTTCCACAGGCGAAGATGCAATCAGACGGTACAGATATAACCCTGAGGGTAACCCCCTTGCGTTCAATTCTATGCTCTGGTTCCATCCCGCTGCCATGCTACGTTTTGGGATCGTAAGAACTCGTCTTCCGATTACATCCATAACATCTATCTGGACTTCAGCATGCCAGGGCAGATGAAATGTTAACCGAGTGCTTTGAATAAAAGGATTTGGGTAGTTGCCGAGAAGTGTGAATTCTTGCGGCAGCAATTCTCTCTGGCTGCCGGTCGGTGAGGATACACTGATTTGGAACAGCAGACTGTCAGGATGTGTAACCCCATCCGTTGCCCTGTATGTGTACTCTACGGGAGAAGATGTTGCCAACCGTGGCGTTCCACGGAGAGTTCGTGTTGATGGATCAAACCTCAGTCCTGCAGGTGGGGCGGGGTTTAAGGTATACATGATTGGTCCGATTCCGCCAAGAGCCAGGGGCAGAGCCAACGGAGAAATAGGTTCTCCGAGGAGATAGTTCAAATTTTCGATACTGGACTCAGAGATTTCGACTGGAGTATATATACTGATATAGAATGACAGGCTGTCCATAGCCCCATTTGCATCGGTTGCCGTGTATGTATATTTTATCGGGGAGGGAGTCTTTACCGTAGGAGTTCCGCTTAGGGTTCGTGTAGCCGGGTTGAAGTTTATTCCCATTGGTGGTGATGGGTCCAGTGAGTAATTCACCGGTGCATCAAGTCCAGTCGCTTCGGGGAAAATCAAGGAAGTAATGGGTTGGTTGATGAGATATTGTTGATTATCAATGGTGCCAG
Organism: Rhodothermales bacterium; assembly: GCA_022821875.1. GTDB lineage: Bacteria > Bacteroidota > Rhodothermia > Rhodothermales > Bin80 > Bin80. The sequence goes on along the minus strand of JAJECV010000069.1, from coordinate 3,204 downwards.
AAATCCCCGTACATACAGGTCCCTCTGCATACTCTATACTCTTCAACCATGCCTGGAATTCATTATCATTCGGAGCACAGACCCCCTGATTCCCTGACTGTCCATTATCTCCAAATTCAAACATGTTCAGGGGTAACTGCATAAGGCTCCTAGGCAGGACACCCGTCAGGTTATTCTTTCCAAGGAATAGAAATTCCAGATTGGAGAGATTTCCTAGTTCGGGAGGGACCTGACCTGTTAGCAGATTCCCTCGCAGATCCAGTTCCACCAATTCAGATAGGTTTCCAAGTTCATCTGGGATCACTCCAGTGAGGTTATTAGATCCTAATTTAAGACCGAATCTGCCGTTATAGCCGTTTTGGTCAGAATTAAGGTCATGTTGCAGCGAAATGCCATACCAGTGCTCCAATACATCCAAACTGGGGATGTCCTCAAGATCCCAATTGTCATTCCGGTCCCACTGATTGCCACCCGTGGCGGTATACAAGGCCTCCAGTACGCTATGAATCCTCACCAGGTTAAAATAACTACCCCGGAATGAAAGAGCGTCCAGGAGGGTTTCTTCGTAGGGGCCGTCCTTGATATGAAGGTTGAAGTTAATCTGCTCGTTCCAGGAAATGACTGTATTCACATCGTAGCCGATATTGAACTTGATTGTCGTTGAGGCCCTCTCTGCCAGAGAGCCGATGTGGATTTCATCCCCGAGTGAGTGAATGAATGGATATGATTCGGCTTCCCTGAGACTAACCTTGAGCTGCTTGGCATGATTAAAATAGCTTCCTAACAGTATGTCAATCTCAATTTGGTCTCCACTTTCTGAATAGGTGAAGTACCAGGTTCGGACGCGGACATCTAAGGGAAAGTCAGAATCTTCAATCGCAGCCGCCGCATTTACAAACCCGTGTCCCAGCCGTCCAGCAAATTCAGGGTTCTCTGCATCAATGTTTTCAGTTGAAAGCTGGATCTTCTTTCTCAGCGCGTCTGGTGTAATGTTCGGAAATTTGGTTTTCACTAAAGCAGCAACGCCCGCGACTAAAGGAGTAGCGAATGAAGTCCCGGAGATTTCGCTGTAGGCCCCATCTTTTGCAGTCGTAAGGATCCGGGTTCCCGGAGCAAAAACATTTACCTGTGCCCCATAATTTGAGAATGGTGCCAGAGTCTTTGAATCTTTTTCTGTTGCTCCCACACCGAGTACTCGCGGGTGATTTGCAGGATAAACAGTGTCAATATCAACATTATTATGCTCATTGCCAGCGGCTGCTACAATGAGTGCCCCCATATCCGTAACCAGATTCAGTACTTGATCTTCATGTTGACTGGGGCCGTGGCCGGCATAACTCACATTGATAATATCCGCTTGATTCATTGCGGCATAGAGGATTCCCGGATTAAGATCTCTTCCTCCCATAACCTCTTCAGCTTGAACATGCATCAGGTCAGCATTCCAGGAAGAACCAGAGATTCCAATACCGTTGTCGCTCACTGCACCGGCAGCCCCTGAAACCAGGGTGCCATGTATAGCAACACCATCTGCGGGATCGTTGCTGGAATCATTGTTAAGGTTCACACCATGAACATCGTCAACGAATCCGTTATCATCGTCATCCAGGCCGTTGTTTGGGATTTCATATTCATTTGTCCATACATTGGCACGCAGGTCTTCGTGTTGCCAGTATGTTCCATCATCCACGATTGCGATTACGACTCGCAGATCTCTAGATTCACTCTTCACTTTATCCCAGACCTCGGGTAACCGCAAGAGTTGAAGTTCTGTCTGTTCATTGAATCTAGGATCATTTGGGTCAACGATGATTGAAGTATCCAATGTGGTCGCTCTACGGATCGGCAGCGGTTCTGCGTAGACGACTCCTGGGACTTTAGAGAATGCATCCGAAACGTCAACCGGCGGATCATCTGCATGATAGCGCACATAATACGTGCGGCGGAGTGCCAGCAAATTGTCACGTGTCTCAGGGGTTGGTTCTGCATGATCCAAAAACGGATATGCCCGCTCAATAGCATATACGTTGAAAATTTCGGCTGCACGATCAAAGCCAGCCAGCCCTGTTCGGCCAGATTTGTTTGTGATCTGCGTGTCAGGTGCAAACTGCACAACCACCATGTCAGGGGGATAATCCGGCTGATTCTGTGCAGAGGAGTCTACGGCAGAGAACTGCGATGAGGCGAGCAAGAGTACAAGTACAAGTTGTCCAGAACTCTTCATTGGTTCCGCCTTAAAAGTGCTGCAGAAAGATTTGATACCCATGAAAAGTTCCTCACGTTGAGATCGTTCCGAAAAACAGAATGTCCAAAGTCCATTTAACAGGAGTGTAGGGGAAAGGTACTGAATCCCTTCGTTATTGTTGGGTTTGTTGGAGGGCGCAACGAATCGGATGGAGATTTTTTTCGGAGGGAGTCAGTCTCATTGAAAGTCACTTCCCGGCTATTGGTGGCTTAGAGGAGGTTGGTTATTTCAGAAAGCGGGGTGAGTTTGCTGTCTGGTCGGAACATGCTTATCCGCTCGGCAATGATACTCGTTGCGATTCCTCGGCCACTGTATTTAACGATGCCTCCTATGGAGACTCTTTTTTCCAGTTCTCCCATTGCGGCTGACTCTAATCTTGGACTTGTGGTTTCGCATTCAACGGCTTTGCCGTCCAAACTCCGGCATACAATCAGCCGAAATCCTTTGCGAACAGAGATTGTACACAGATCTCTTTCGACATTACCGTACGCTGTGTGTGGAGACAGCGGTTCCAGTAACTTTTGGGTGTTTCTGGCTATACGATGAGAAATCGAAACCGAGGTTCCATTGAATACACAGCTTCTATTATTCCTACCCCATCTGAAGCAGGATTTGCTTGAATTACGAGCCTTCCTTCTGCTACGGACATATTCCAGACCCGTGGGGTAATTATGGGCTGGCGAAAAAACAATTTATCTTTTAAATTTTCCATTAAGACACCAGAATTATGCGATTGGTTTGCGGTTTGATGGAGTAGTTCCATTGGGGTATGGTTTGATGGGACTGCAGATTCAGGTTTGCCATCTCGGCATCGCAGATTTTGATTCCTTTTTCAAAGTCTTGTTCCACCAAGTCTGCGGTCACGGTGAGTCCTGTGCGTGTGGTGGTGGTTTGCAGATAATGGAGAATAATGCTCAAGGTTTCAAGTGGTATCCCTGCCCAGTGTTTGGAGACCTCAC
>JAJECV010000118.1 GCA_022821875.1 Rhodothermales bacterium | reverse complement strand
ATTAGGATATAAAGATACGGAATATATGCCAGATATCCAAAGGTGCTGAACACTACAAATGGGATAAATGAAAAATCCGCTCATAGAGCATGGAAACGGGGTTTTTCAAAAAAGAAACATCGCTAAACCGTCGAAGTCAGGAAGTCTCCAATGAAAGTTCTTGAAACAGTCTGGATGCATCATACGCAAGCATTTGATGCAGGGTGGCATCAAGGCGCAGTTGACTGCGTACCAGTGCTGGGAGGTTCGCATCTGGATTTGATGTGACTGAAATCTGTTCAATCGAATCACGGAGGAGTCCCAGTGTCGAACATGCATCCATTAATTGAGATTTGAGTGAATCAGCCTCCACGGAATCTGGAACCCCTGATAGCCAAAAGGTTCTTGAATTCGCTTCAAGTGCAGTACAATCAAGTTCCCCACGCTGAACGCATCCCAAAAACCCAACGGAGACATATGCGGATAAGAGTAAAACTGGATAGGATTGAATAAAACGCATTAGTATACGTATTCAGATTGAATTTGCCCATCTGGCAGGTCTCATTTCTTGGAGCGGTTTTTTAGTCTGGCTAGGAGTTGGAATGAGTACGTTTCGTGAATGTTTCATGACCTGGATTCCGTGACCGATTTTCGCATGGAATCTCCGCTGAGTTCGATGCGATAGGCGGGCTGAGCAAGTCGGTCCAGGATGGCATCGGCAATCGTGGGATTGGCCATGCACTGGTGCCAATGTTCAACAGGCAGTTGACGGGTTGCAATGGTTGAACGTTTCTGAATTCGGTCATCCAGGATCTGGAAGAGATTTTCTTGCTGGGTTTGGTTCAGCGTGGTGATTTCCCAGTTATCAAGTCTGAACTTACCCCCTGGTATAGGGTTGCAGGTTCCAAATCGGACGATATTTTTATTTTTGGTTACATTTTGTTGTACTTCTAGACAAATAGCCACGGGGAAAGGGGCCTTGAACAAATACGACGGCTGATCAATCTGGTATACGCATGCTAGGCAATGGGCCATAATGCTTGTGATATTGAATTCGTAGGAACTGCCATAATCTTTATTGATCGGGCCCACGATAATAATCACTACCGAAAGATATGATAGGCCCGGCGAGGGAACCTGCAGCCCTATCATATCTTTTTCGATTTTTCCAGGGTACAATATTCCTAATCTGGATTCTATGATATTCAAATCTTCTTAGTCGGGGCGATAGCCCGTTGTCTAAGTTCAGGAATGGAGTGGAGACAATCCTGGAGTACTGAATTTGAGGCGGGTGTTGTGCATGACCATGCGCAAAATCTGGAGTCATGCAGTTTCGAGAATTTCTGGATTAGCAATCTTTCTGTTTGACCACATCCGCGACCAACTCACTCTGTTTTCCGTAACTGGCAATAAATAATGATTTGCGAGCCCGGGTACAGGCAACGTACAGGAGGGAACGCGCCTTCTGATAAATTTCTTTCTTTGCCATCTCATCCTCTGCCTCTTTCAGTGCGCCTTGATGCGGGAGGTAGCGTTTATTTGCACTTGCCACAATCATATGATCGTATTCCAGTCCCTTCACACGGTGCATTGTAGCGAGCCGGATCCCAGGAATAGATGCACTGTCATTGTTCTTTTTGAGTTGATGGACTTTGATTCCTCTGGCAGTGAGTGCTCCCTCATAGCGTGCCAGTTCGTGCAAGGTTGGGGCAACAAGGCAAATATGATGAAGGTGATCCTCGTTGCATTCCAGACGGTTAATGTATTCAATAATGCCTTCCTGTTCTTGAATCTGGGTGCGGTAACTTTTTATGATCGGCGGTCTTTCGCCTTGGATCAATGAAGTATATCCCTTCAGGGTATCCCGCTGCCCGTCCATATCATCGTACGGGATTCCCCTCAGAAATCCGATGGCCCAGTTACGTACGCGCTCCGGGGTGCGATAATTAATGCGTAGCCGTCGGCCGCGTCCACGGATATTGATGCCACAGTGGGATAAAATCACCTTCCTTCCATAAATGCGCTGATGTGTATCGCCGGCAAGGAGCAGATCATTTTGTCCTTCGGGGAGGATTGCACGGATCATTCGCAGGGATGCCTGGCTCATGTCCTGTGCTTCATCAACAACTACACTGCGGTAGCCAGGTGGATCGGTCTGGAACTGCTCCACCAGTTGATGTTGAAGATCATAGGGATCTGTAATCCCCTGTCGTTTGAGTTCGTCACGGTAGGCTTCAAAGATTTTCCAGAGTTGACCGCGAGCGGTTCGCGTTAATCGCTGGCCGCGCCCCCGGCGGGATGCGCGAAGATATTGCTGCAGGGACTGCAATCCGCCTGCTGCAACGACGGCTTCAAATTCATCTCGAATAAAATGCCGGGAATAGGGGAGGTCATCCATCATATCCATGGCGATCCTCCACGCTTGATTCGCCAGTTCTTTTTCGCTACTGAAATAGGTCATGCGATCCGGCAGACCACACTTTTTGGCCTGGATTCTTACCCAGGAATCAATATTGTTCACCTCAATACGCTTGAATACGTCTGGAGCGCACATGCGCCTCAGATTATTGGAAATATCGGCGGCCAGATTACTGTTGAATACGAGGAATAAAATCCGGTCACGCTCATCGGTAAAGATCTCATTTGCGAGGTGACGGGCCCGGTGCATGGCAACCACGGTTTTACCGGTCCCTGCGCCCCCAAGTACCCGTATTGGGCCATTGGCGTGCATTTTGACGATGCGTTCCTGAGATGGATGCAGGTAGATTCTCCATTCGGATAGTGGCGCGTCAATCATTTTCTGGAGGTCTTCATCCGTGATCGTCACAAACTGGCGCCTGTTTTCAGGGTGATTCAGTTCATTCTCGTCATCGTACTGGCTGGCAAGTTCGGTGATTTCTTTGAGGATATCCTCATAGGGTGTACCGGAGGCAAGGTCGTCCAGTGCAAGCCAGACATCTTCGGGCAGTACGTTGGAGTACTCCCCAAGGTCATGGACGGTTTTAAAACTCCGCACTAAATCCAACTGTGCCTCTGGCACTCCCAGACGCAGGAGTTGGCGGTCACGGTATGCAGAGAACAGAGTTTGCTTTTGTTGTTCTTCCCCGGGTTTATCCTCGGAGGATTCAGAGATCTGGATCGTCTGATAGACCCCCGTGTATTGGTTCTTTTCAAAACGGTGTGTGCGTGCCCAGTCATAGGCGGCATCATGTACATCCACATGCAGGCAGATGACCCGGTTACTTTCTTTTTCCTGATATGCAATGATGCGATACTTCAAGTCCAGCCGGATGGAGCGCATCTTGTCACTGGTGGAGAGTGTGATCTTCTCAAAGTTGAAGCCGCTGGAGTGGGGATTCTTTGGAAACCGAAGCATGAAGTTACACACTTTAGAGTGCTGTGCAGTTGGGAGTTTCGTCACAGCGGCCCAGAAGGTTGGTGTTGGTATGAGAGCAACATTCATTTGTCGAGGAGTTTGAGGATTTCGGGAATATCGCTGGCTGTCAGTTTCTCCAGTTCAAAGCAATTCCATCCGTCACGCTCACACACGGAGCGATCCTCCCAGCATTCTCCATAAAGGAGCGCCACGTTCTGCGCGGGCCATGCGATTTCGGCAGTGGTGAGGATCTCGCTGTCGGGATTGGTAATCTCAAAATATATCTCAGGTGCAGGGGCATCATGATCTGCCAAATTTTCAAGCAGCGGCAGATAGGAAGAATCCAGAAACTCGTCATTCAAAACATTGCTCCATGCGTTTGACCTACCGGGAGGGATTTCCTGGATGCTCAGTGCTTCGTAGTGCTCATTCCTTTGAATCCCGGATGCACAGAAAAAGCCAGTGCGGGGATGGATGAACTGGAACAGGTTCATTGCCCGCAGGAATCCATTCCAGATCGGTCGAAATGTAATCTCGGACTGTGCACGGTCATCGATATAGGCAAAAACCCGCAAAGCGGCAGGATTGATTGTTTCGGAATTGGCGAGATTGACGGCGACGCAGCTGGTGTGCAGTTCCTTTTGATCACGGATCCAGTACGCTCCGATACGAGCGCCTTTTCGCATGAAACAGTCCTCCATGAACCATTCCGGGGCAAGATCGCTGAGCTCGTCCGCAGAGGCGGTCTCAATGACATTCAGTATGGCATGGCAGTACGCAAGTGCCTGCCATTTTTTGGGGTCTGGGTCTGTCAGATATGCTTTTAGGAGATCAAAACTTCCGGCCCCTTTCACGTTGTTCTGCTGCGACATACTTCCCAGATCTGATTCAAATTTTTTGATAAAACTGTCAAAATTTTTGAACGCACTGCGCCGGGAGTCAAGCGGGAACAGGTCGCCGTTTCGTTCGGGCTCATCCTGTTTGAGGTCGTTCCATGTCAGTGACCAGACAAGGTAGCGCCCGGAAGCCAGGATTGCCATGCGTTTCAAGGTGTCATCCGCGAATTGATCTCGATGATACTCGAAGCCATCCGTAAAGACGGCAACGGGGAGCGCGTTCGAGTTGGGGGCCGGTGTGAGCAAAAAATCTGGTTTAGAGGGCACCTGTATACCTTTACTCTGATCCAGAAGAACCTGACATTCAACAGTCCAGATCTCGTTACCGACTTTGAGTTCGTATAACTTATCGGTGCCGCGGTGGATTGGTGACAGACTGGCTGAGTGCCATTTTTTCAGATGTTCAAGGAACCCCTGCTCCAGTGCACTGTCCACAAGCGGATGGACAGGAATATCATCCAGGCTCCTGGTCTCATCCAGCCCTTCTCCTTTGTTCACAATGCTTTTCAGGATATCGATCGCAACCTCCCTGGAAATCGCCCCTCTACGGAACGAGTTGCGGTATGCAAAGAGGCATCGATAGCACCCGTCTCTGGCTGGATCCTCTTTGCAGCGGCATTCTTTTAATTCGTTCAACGCGGGTCCCAGAACTTTCTCAAGAATTGTTCTGTCTGTGAGCAGATCCCTGAGATGCCCGGTTCCGCCTGGCACGGTGTCGTAGAGATAAATGAATGTACGTCGAATCTCTTCGCCGGGTACCGGTGCATCCTGTGTGATCGTCTGCAGGTGGTTTACCTGACCGTGAAAATGCTTTTTCAGCCCCATGAAAAGGGCCGCGGAGAATGATTCGGCCTGGAGTCCAGTTTCGGTATGATCTACAACCGGTAGGAGGATGCGGATACATTCGGATTCAAAGTTATGATACAGAGACAGGGAAACTCTTGGCTCTTTGTCTTTGCCCCGATACCTGCAGTAGTATTCATGGGGAGAAGTCTCAGTTTCCAGTTCCACTCTGCCGCATTCGGTGCAGATACGGAATCCTGCAATGATTTCTTCCTCGCCGGCGATTTTTACCGGGGATCCACCGGAGGATGAATCTCCATGGTTGATGAAGGTGAAGGTGGCCCCCTGGATAAAGTCAAATCCAAACGGTACCTCGGAATGTCTGGCTTTGTAGGCGATTTTTACATCTTCGGGGTCAAATTTTACATGGGTTCGAATGACAGGGCTGATGTGCTGTCGTTCATCACGCCGGTCATCAATCCGGTTTTTACTTTCGTGGGAGGTGGATCTGGCGGTGGAGAGGCGAACCAGTTTTAGTGTCTGTCCCATATCTCCCCATCCATCAGAGTTACATTGTGGACATTTGGCAGTTCGTTCTTCTGACTCGGGTTCATGCCAGGAGCAGTCGGGGCAGAACCGCCAGGTCTGGATGTCATTTTTGTCAAAGCGTATCCCGCTGATGCGAACCTTTTTCCCGTTCGCATAGAAGTGATTCCCAGGGGCGAATTCCCGGATGGCCCGCTGACCGGGCCGTTCAAAGGTTTCGGTCAGCGGCTTCTGATGTTCCTTTTCTTTCCGCTGCAGGATTGTGGAGTGCAGCTGGGCACTACTTTGGGGAAAGGCATAGTTCGGAAGGATGCCTTCGTCCGAGAGGAAATTGAAGACTTCTTTGTCACCGATATGGAATCGGAGGCTTCGCAGTCCGGCCCGGTGATTTTGGAGGTCTCTCAGATTTTTTTCGTAGTTCTCATCACGCGGTGCATGTTCATGGTCTTTGATCCGTCTGCTCAGGCGTTCGATGCGGTTATGCAATTCTCTGCGTTCGGCATACTGCTGAATAAATGCTTCCGTGACTCGATATCTTAGATTGGTTTTGGAGGAGGCATCCGGCTGGAAGAAGTGAGTCAGAGATTCAAGGAGTTCCGGTTGCAGGTTGCCAAACAGTTCCTTGAACCCCTGTGCCAGCTCATCTGCATGAGTGGTAACATAATTCAGCCAATTGAACGGGAATTTACCATCATCCTCGTTGGCCAGAGAACTGAGAATGATTCTCAAATTATTTGGAACGGCCGCATTGTTTGAATGGGCAACCCACATATCCAGACTATAGGCGGCCATTTGGCGCTCCAGTACGGCAGGTGCTTTTAAGAATACCCCGGGTACATTCACTTCACCGCTGATCATATCCTGCGGTTCTGCAAAGAAATAGAGGTCATGGGGTTGATTGGTTGCGACCGCAAACCCAAATGAATTTCCATCTTTCCGCCCGGCCCGCCCGATCCGCTGGACATAGTTCGCCTGTGACGGCGGAATGCTGCACAGAAATACCGTTGACAGGTCTCCGATATCAATCCCCAGTTCCAGAGTGGGGGTACAGGAGACGATATTCGGATCCCAGGGGTGTCGTTCCTTGCGCATGAATGTCTTTTCAATCTCCTCCCGATGTCCGGCGGTCAGGAGACCGGTGTGCTCTTTGGGAACGAATCGGCAGACATCCCCGGCCCCGTAGAGTGTGCGGTAATAGTCTATATCATAGTCTGCTTGAATTTTGAATTGTCCCTGACATTTGTGGATCATGCAGGGCATCGCCTGCCAGATATCGTGATCCTGTACAGGGACGCTGACATCATACGAACAGGTTTCACAGGCGAAACGGGCCACTTTTGTGGTAACCGTGAGTTTGTTCGGCTCAACTCCCCAAACGGTATGCTGATTGGCAGAGTACGGTTTGAGGATGCCGGCAGGTGCCGCATCAATGATGTCCTTGAGTGCCGCATCAAATCCGGCGGGAGTCAGGTTTTCTTCTGCGACCAAACATTTATGTCCCCATCCCTGGACCCAGGAGTTGTTTCTGCTCCCTGTGAGGGGAAGAAAGTTTTTCGTGGATTTGGTGGATAAGAAGCCATGACGCGGGCTATTGGGCTTGAATCGGGGTGCCCATTTTTGCGGGAGATAAAGTCTGGTTTTCCCCAGCCCCTGGATATAGTCTTTGAGTGCGGGATGTGCAATGCCTCCACCGGTTCGGAGTCGATAGAGGAGGCCGGTCAGAAATTGGATCAGGTCCTGTTCTGTGATGGATCCCAGCCCTTCGTGATATTTCCCCCGGATGATGGGCAGGATTTTCGCCGTCCAGATTCTCAGTAGATTCTGATCCACCGAGACGGCGGCGGAGTGGGTGTTTTCGAGGGTGCGTCCTCTGCGCACACGAAGTCCGAGGTTGTCAAAGACTTCCCATTTGAGGCGTTCTGCCACGAGATAGGGCAGATTTGAGTTTTCGGGGAGTGTTCCTCTTTTGACCAGTACTCCATAGTCATCCATCCAGTCCATATTGGGCGCAATGAATGTGCCTACAAAGTCTGCATCTCCCAGGGAGTTACGCTGAGATTGCACAAGCTTATTCGCAATCGTTTCAATATCCTGATCGTCATCCAGGGTTTTAAGGTATTGCAGGATTGCCGTTCGGACGCTAAAGGTATACGTTCGGGCCTCAAAGTAGCCTGCGCGGTGCGCAGCATCCTGCACGGAGTCGGAGAAGGTCAGGACTTTCTTGTCGTCATTGTAACGAGACGAAAAGGTTTGCCCTAACGCTGCGGACAGCAGCGTTGCTCCCCCCGCACCGAATATGTTCGGTTGATTGGATTCTCCGCAGTGCGGGCATTCAGGGCTTCCATTCTGTCCGAATTTTAGGGAGGGGATATGAACGGGGAGGAGGGCTTTTTCCGTTGAGCAGTCGGAGCATTTTGTTGCACGGGCATTCTGGGGTTGCAGGCATGCTGGACAGAGGCGCCAGTTTTCCGTGAAATTCAAGTCTTCGCCCGGGTAAATGACCTTCAGTTTGGCAGCGGCGGATTTACTGAAGTAGGTGCGATAGATCTCCTCAAGGTTCGTGATATAGGGGTCGGTATCGGTTTCCTGCGCTGTCACCCATCCTGCGGTCCCACACTTGATACAGGAGGCAAGCGGAAGGCAGTATGGGGAGTCGGTGGAAGCCAGATCGGAGTCCCATGCTAATCGGGGATTCTGGTCCACGGAGACGACCATCCTTTTGAGTTCACGCATCCAGAATTGGATTCGTACATCCAGCAGGGGCCGATCTGCGATTTTGGGGTCTCGGGCATAGCTGACCAGAGACAGAAGGCTTTCCAGCAGAAGTTGATGATCTGCGCCTTCTTTGACATCTTCTTCCCCGGGCAGTCTCCACTGCCTGATCACCTCTGACATTAGCAGGGTATTGGGGCCGACCAGTTGTACCAGATTCTTAAAGGCACCGTGTTGGTGCAGTTTTTTGCCCAGATCCTGCCTCCATTGCAGTGTATTGAGCGTCTCTTCGGAAACTTCACCTCCGAACCATGCCTTGTACTGCGCCTGGAGGTAAGCCTCACTGGATTCAAACTGATCTGACCGAAGCAACGCATCACTGGTTGGAAACTTAACATACGATGTCTGTAAATCTGTCAGATAATCTCTCGGATCCAGCCGCGCCTCGGTAATGACTGCATCGTCATCAAATTCGGCATCAAAGATCGTTCTGGCATATTCACGCAGTTTGTTACCGGACCCGGTACCCAGCGTGGCGGACGTTCCAACGGGGCAGATGATTTTGCATTGAAGTCGTGTTTTGAGCCTGCGCAAAAGGCACGCCAGGTCGGTTCCCTGCGCTCCGTCAAACGTATGAAGTTCATCCACGACCACATAGCGCAGGGTATCTGGATGGTTCTTCTCCCAGAGATGTTTATCCTTTGGCCGAATCAGGAGGTAATCCAGCATCTTGTAATTGGTCAGCAGCAGATCAGGAGGCGATTCGCGCAGTTTATGCCGATCCGAAATGATGTTTGACCCGGTCATACGGGAGTGAGAACTTGCACCGAGTCCACCGACATAAAGGCCTGCGGTAACCACTGCTTTAAGGCTGGGGGTCTGGAAGATGAGTCTTGCAATCCGCTTCGCCTGATCTGCCGCAAGTGCATTCATCGGGTAGATGAGGATTGCCTTGATCCCGGACTGCCCGGCGGTCTGCCGGCAGTAGTCCAGGATTGGAAGCAGGAAGGATTCGGTTTTCCCGGACCCCGTGCCGGTGGCCACGATCGTCGGTTTGGGCGGGTCTGCGCCCAGCCGCTCAAATGCACGCGTCTGATGCAGGTAGGGGGGAAAGCCCAGTGGGATTTCCGGGAAGGGTTCTTTGTCCGAGGTGCTTTTTACGAACGGGAGCTGGAAGGACAGGTAGCTTCCCCGGATGGCCTCTTTGTTTCTGATGAACTGATCCAGCGCCTGTGCAAGCGCCGGGGTGGTAATCCGGTAGCGTGTCCGCAGGAAGTCCTGAACCCATCTTCGTCATCTGATCTGTTAATTTACGAATATTTCGGGAATTTTCACCCTCTGATCTCGCCTGGAGGTACGCAATCGTATATTTTTTCTTAAAAATCCTATGTAGTGCTATAGGTGTTGGAACCGGCTCGCCGCACATCCGTACCATCCTTCATATCACAAACCCCTGCGCTACAACATGTTCATTCGTGCACGA
>JAJECV010000071.1 GCA_022821875.1 Rhodothermales bacterium | reverse complement strand
CGACCCAGTCCGTGGATGCTGGCCCTGAGGACGGGGGCGGTGGATCCTCTCTCACCTGGGTTGGACACGATTCCACTGAATCTGCATTTGGGAACTCACGATGAGGGAGGAGCCGTATGCGTTAACGCGCACGTACGGATTTGTGCGGGGGGCCCGGGGAAACCCGGGTCCCTACCGCGATGAGGTCACTTTGATGTAAGCCGCCGTAATAAGGATGGAACTGCTACCAATGCATTTACAGATTTACCGATCTGTTTCACGGCAGTAATTCTTGTCTCTCCTGTTTGCAGAACGGCGCTCGGAGCGTGATCAACTTCTTTGACTTCTCCCAGGGGAGAGGCTTGGGTTACTGCCAGGGTATTCGGCCGCTGTCCTGTATATACTGTCGCAATGCGGCGGCGAGTTGACGGAAGATCTCCGGTTCGGTTGCGGACAGGTCTGTGGTTTCATGCGGGTCCCGCTCCAGGTTATACAGTTCCAGTGGAGCATAGGGGCTGTTATGCAGCAGTTTCCAGGGGCCTCTGCGAACGGCTTCAATGGTTTTGCCGCTAAAGCGAACCCCTCCTTCGCGTCTGGAGAAAAAGATGGTCCGATCCCTGTCTGGCGGGGAACCGCCACGAAATGAATCAAGAAAGCTGAGTCCGTCGATCTTGTGTGGAATCCGAATTTCAGCTGCTTCAAGGATCGTAGGATAAATATCCATTGTCGTTAGTACAGTATTGTTCTCGCTGCCGGCAGAGGTATGCTCTGGGAAGGAGGCAATTGCCGGAACCCGAATCCCCCCTTCATACACTGTGCCCTTTCCCTCCCGCAGGGGCCCGTTATTCGCCCCTGCATTCAGCTGCCCACCATTATCACTGACAAACATCACGAGCGTATTTTCATCGAATCCGTTTTCATGTAAGGATTGGAGAACCTGCCCAATGCCTTCGTCCATGTGCTCAATCAGGGCGACAAGTCTGGCTCGTGTGGTATCGATGCCTGTCTCTCGGCGGAGAATGTGATCAACCCATTCATCTGGCGGCTGAATGGGGGTATGCGGAGCATTATAGGAGAGGTACAGGAAGAACGGTGCGGAGGAACTGGTACGGCTTTCAATGTAATGCACGGCCCAGTTGGAGAACAGGTCGGTTGCATGTCCTTCCGGGTGAATCGTTTCCTCGCCGCGGCGCATGTAATTGAGACCATGCCGCCGGTGATGGTAGTAATCATCCATCATGTCTCCCAGAAATCCCTCAAAATGCTCAAACCCCCGATCTATCGGACGGTCGGGGGCCTCCAGTCCGAGATGCCATTTGCCGACCATTGCAGTGTGATATCCGTGGCTGCGAAGCATTTCCGGCAGCAGGTTCGCATCCTCTGCGAGGTTTCCCCAATTATCTGCGGCATGTGTACGAATGACACCAGGGACACCGACCAGCGGGGGATAGCGGCCGGAGAGCAGGGAGGCTCTGGTGGGGGAGCAGACGGGGGAGTTCGCATAGAACTGTGTGAAGCGAACGCCATCGGCCGCCAGACTGTCCAGAGCCGGTGAGTGCAGATCGTCAGCCCCGTATGCCGACAGATCGCCGTATCCAAGATCGTCCGCTACAATGAGGACAATATTCGGTTTTTGGGCGATGGCAGCAGTGGTCCAGAAGACTGGCAGGAGGAGTAACAACAGTCTTGGCATATCCCAGTCAGTATATGGTATAGGTTAAATCTCAAGTCATGTGCCCAAATCAAGATATCCGGCTAAAATGTCGCAGCGGATATTTTGGGCAAACGCCCGATTTTGGGTGATTCTTCGTGAAGATAGCAATTTTAGTTCCTTTTCACTGTAGGCAGTGTCTATGATCTTCATTCGGGATTCAGTCGGGTGAATTTTGAGTCACAGGTTCCCGCACGGCAATGAGTTGCAAAGTTCGGGTTTTGTTCGTAGTATGGTGTCGTACTAGACTCTGATTCGGTTGAATTGCCTCACACACTCACCTCGCATACGGGATCCCCAAAAATCCGTTTTGGTGGCTCGCCAGATATTGTGGCTGGTATACAGACATGGCAAAGTCGTGACACCGTTTCAATTGATTAAATTGGCCTATATCAGTCATGGGTGGATGTTGGCCTTGCATGATCGCTCACTGTTCCGTGAACCGGTGGAAGCATGGCCTTACGGCCCCATTGCGCCCAAGATATATCATAAATTCAGAAAGTTTGGCGGGAATCAGATCACGGCTTCCCGGAAGGATTACAGGGATCATTTTGACGAGTGTGAGTTAGACATTATGGAGCAAGTTGTCAATGCCTATGGTGACTATACGGGCCTTCAACTGTCCAGTCTCACGCACAAGCATGGAAGTCCCTGGGACACGACGATGACTGTGTTGGGCCCGAACGCAATAATCTCCAACGATTTAATCAAACTATATTACCGAAGTCTTGTATCTGCCCGGAGACCGCATCGGTAATCGGTGGATAGAGGCAGGGAATAAGTTCTACGGTTCTATCAGGCAGTTCCAGCCTGATAGAATTTGTTTTTCGGTGATTTTATTGGTGATATACGCGCTTCCAATCTCCTGGAGGAGGATGAGGCGAAGGTTGCCAGATTGAACTTTCTTGTCATAGTACATCACTCGGAGCAGTTCTTTGGGATCAAGGTGACGGATTGAGTTCCGCACGGGCAGTCGTTGCAGGAGAGAATTGATGATTTCGTGCGGTAGATCAGGGTTGAGCATTGCAGACACTCTGGCGGCGGCACGCATGCCAAGGGCAACCGCCTCTCCGTGTGTGAACTCTCCGTATCCTGCAATCCGCTCAATTGCATGTGCAAAGGTGTGTCCAAAGTTCAGAATTGCCCGCCTGGAGGCTTCCCGTTCATCTTCACTGACCACATCTGCTTTGATCTCGGCTGCCCGTATGACCATGTGCCGGATGATGGCTGGGTCCCGACGAAGAATACTGTCCCAGTTCGTAGACAATTCCTCTGCAAAATCTGCATCCGCAATCAATCCGTGTTTGACGACCTCTGCGAGTCCGCTTCTCCACTCCAGTTCTGGAAGACTCTGGAGCAGATCCAGATCGGTGAGTACCAGTTTTGGCTGATAAAATGCTCCGATCAGGTTCTTGCCCAGAGCATGATTAATTCCGGTCTTTCCTCCGATAGAGCTATCTACTTGTGCAATCAGAGATGTTGGCAGGTGCACCAGTGGCAGGCCGCGAAGCAGGGTAGCTGCGGCAAAGCCCGCCAGATCTCCAATCACGCCTCCGCCAAGTGCAAGAACCGGGGTTTGGCGATCAATACCTGCTCCTAAAGCTTGATCATAGATACGCTGCAGCAGGTTGGGGTGTTTAGACGACTCTCCTGGCGGAAGGAGGATTGCCGTAAGATCTCTCCAGCCAGATTCGTGAAGGATATCCTGAAGTGTTTCCAGATAAAGAGCAGCGACATTGGTATCGGTTACAATGATGCAAGATCCCTTTCGAAGTCCATTTGCATCTAACAAAGACGGCAGTGCCTGCAGGCCGGAAAACTGAATCGGGTACGCACGCCCATGATCCAGCTGTACCTGCACAATAGCTTTGCTCATAGGATCCGGGTCCGAATTCCGGGGCCGGCTGCGGCCCCGGAATTCGGTTCATTTGAGTTTGCCCTGTTTCGTGAGCAGGCTGACTATTCAGGCTTCGTGAGTGCAGTCATTAGAGGCAGGAACTCATTCGTATCTTCGGTGACCGGCTGAATCCGCAGCACCTTGACTAAAAAGGTTACGCCCGGTTTAATGTCTTTGTATGCGCGCCGGAAGTCTCGAATATTTTTCACGGGCTCCCGATTGATTTCCACAATGACATCATTCGGGCGCAGGTCTGACTCATCAAACGCTCTACTGCTTTCATCAATGGATTGAATCCAAACTCCTTCAATTTCTTCAGAGACATAAAAGCGCTCTTCCAGTGTTTCCTGATCCAGATTCTGAAGCTTAAGTCCAAGTTCGTCCAGATTCCCCTGATCGTCACGCTCTGTCTCATCCGGCTCGTCATTGCGCGAAAGATTTTCAGGGAGTGATCCCAGCGTGACTTCAATTTGAATTCGTTCCTCTCCACGGATAATATCAAGCAGGACCTGATCTCCAGGGGCTTTATTTCCGATGGTCGCTCTCAAAAGCAGGTAGTCAGCGAGTTCTACCCCGTCAATGCCTGCAATGATGTCACCGGCTTTCACGCCGGCCTTATCGGCGGCGGTACCTTTCTCTACCCGTCTGACCTGTGCAGATCCTGGAGGTGCATCCATTGCGGTGGCGAGGGATTGGGATACACGGTCAAATTGTATGCCGAGGAATCCGCGCTCTACACGCCCCTTATCAATGAGCTGCGTTGCCACATTGCTCACAATGGAGACGGGAATCGCGAACCCAATCCCGGCATTATTGCCTGTGGGGGAGAGGATTGCGGAATTGATGCCGACCAACTGTCCACTCATGTTGACCAGAGGCCCTCCTGAATTGCCCCGATTGATTGCGGCATCGGTTTGAATAAAGTCTGAATAAAGGTTGATCCGGGCGAGCCGGTTACTGGTGCGCCCGACAGCGCTCACGATACCCGCGGTGACGGTATTATCCAGGGCTTCGTCCAGTGGGGATCCGAACGCCATCACCCACTGTCCGACACGCACATTGCCGGGTGGAGCAAGAGTCACGGTTGGCAGGTCGGTTTCATTAATCCGGATCACTGCCAGATCCGAATCCTGATCACGGCCGATCACTTCTGCGGTGAGGGTGCGGCCGTCATAGAGCAGGACCTGTAACTTGTCTGCACTCCCGACTACATGGTCATTGGTCACAATGTACCCGTCAGAGCGGATCAGGACTCCTGAACCCAGCCCTTGACGGACCTGTGGAAGGCCTGGAATACCATTATTCGGCATGAACTGCTCAAATGGAGTGCCCTCCCACGGATTACTATTGCTCTGGAGTTCAAGCTTCTCTGTGGATCGAATCTGCACGACAGAGGGATTCACCGCCTCCGCAACATCCACAAAGGCCTCCTCCCATTCCAGGCGTGCACTTTCAGATGGAGCCTGCAGGATGGTGGAGCTGCCGGCCCGCAGATCTGTGCCGACCTTGTGCCCCTGATCAAATAAGTTAACCCCCAGGGTTGCCGCAAGGACACCGGCAACAAATACGCTGACTGTCAGAATGATGGTTGGAACAACACGGATTTTGTTCATTGGACTGGATTAAGATGTTAGGATTATGTTTGTGAGTAGATACGAAATGCAAACAACGGGCCAAAGCCTTTTCGTAGTATTATTGGCCGCCGGGAATGCCGGGTTGTGTCATATTTCGCACATCAAGTAGTGCATCAAGTGTCGTTTCGTCCAGAATATCCATATCCCGAACGACATCTCGTACCGTACGCCCAGAGGCGACCGCTTCTTTGGCAATTTTGGCGGCCATATCATATCCAATTGCACTGTTGAGCGCAGTTGCAAGAGATGGATTCAATTCCAGAAGTTCCTGACAGCGGGCACGGTTGGCTTCCAGATCAGAGAGGCATTTATCAACGAATGCATTGCTTGCACCGGCGAGCAATGCAATACTTTCCAGAAGCGTAACCGCCATGACCGGCATCATTACGTTCAATTCCAGATTTCCATGCTGTCCACAAACGGTCAGGGTCGTATGATTGCCCATGACCCGTGCACAGACCATCATCATTGCCTCACAGAGTACTGGATTTACTTTTCCGGGCATGATGGAGGAACCGGGTTGGAGGGGTTTGAGGGAGAGTTCGGCAATACCACTGGTAGGACCACTGGAGAGGATTCGGATGTCGTTCGCAATTTTCATGAGCGAAACCGCAACGGTATTGAGTGCGCCGGATGCCGACACAATTGCATCCCGTGCAGATTGTGCCTCAAAATGGTTTTCTGCTTCCCGAAAGGGTACCCCGGTTGACTCACTGACATAGGCGAGGGTCCGTTTGGGGAATTCTAGATGACGATTAATACCGGAGCCGGTTGCTGTCCCCCCCAGAGGCACCTCACACAGTTCCGCCTGTCCAGCCCGTACACGACTGATTCCCCGAGTCACCTGCATGGCATAACCGCCGAACTCCTGCCCCATCGTGATGGGGGTTGCATCCATGAGATGGGTGCGTGCACTCTTGACTACATCATCAAAATTTTCACTTTTTTCCTGTAATGCATGTTCAAGTCGGGTGAGAGCGGGGATGAGATGATCTTCAATCTCACACGCAGCAGCGACCTGTATGGATGTGGGCACCACATCATTCGAGGATTGGCACATGTTCACCTGATCATTCGGATGAACCTCCTGATCTGTGAGCATTTTGGTGGCCAGCCGGGCAATAACTTCGTTGGCGTTCATATTGCTGGATGTGCCGCTTCCTGTCTGGTAGACATCAATCGGGAACTGATCGTCAAGATCACCGGCAATCACAGGTTCTGCCGATTTACAGATGGCATCTGCAACAGAGTGATCCAGCATTCCTGTATCTGCGTTCGCCTTTGCGGCCGCATGTTTGATTTGCCCCAGTGCCCGGATGAATGCACGAGGCATGCGTTGTCCGCTGATCGGGAAGTTGTCTACCGCCCGCTGCGTTTGTGCGCCATAGATTGCATTGGAAGGGACATGCACCCCCCCAAGCGAGTCTGTTTCAATTCGAAAGTCACTCATGGTGTATAGATGAAGATATAGAAACAACTAATATACAACGAAGGATATGGGAATACTATCCATAAGCAACAATGAGGGGAACCTTTCCCATTCAGGTGGACAAAACGGGCACAACCGGGAAGGATAGTGCCTCCCCGATTGCCTACACAGCACCATCCGCTTGATGCTGTGCCCGTTTAAGGATTATAAAACAAAGTTGCTGGTTTGTTCAAGGACACGGCAGTATGCGGATATCTGCTTTCGTCTGCGAGGCGACAGGAGGACCTGCCGGTTCCTGAATGAACGGGCGGGTGTCAACCGGTATCTCTGGAATGCTGCACTGGCAAAGTATCCGTCCGAAAATCTATCTATACCAGGATGTTCATAGATGGATACTGAAGATGTGATCTGTACCAGTATGTATTCAAAACAATAAGGGATGATCTGCATTGGTCGTCCTGTGATTTGGAAAGAGGCAGGGGCAGGTCTAGATTCCAGAAAGGATCTGGCGGATGCCTGCAAGCAGTTCTTCAAGAAAAAGCGGGGGTTGCCCAGATTCGAGAAAAAAGGTGCGGCAGGTAAAGGCTTCGCTGTAGACGTATCTGGAGGACGCAGATTTTCAAAGAACGGGTATTTTCGGTTAAAGCCGGGCATGTATGTGAAGATGCTGCGATTTTATCGAGTGAACCGCTACACAAACCCCGTGCCCAAGACGGCCCGCATCTTTGAAGAAAACGGGAACTGGTATATGACGGTCGTCTATGAAGTGGACGCGACCCTACAAGACGCGGACGGCATTGGCATTGGGGTCGACCG
>JAJECV010000129.1 GCA_022821875.1 Rhodothermales bacterium | reverse complement strand
CAAACGGGAGGACTTCGGCGCAAAACGCAATGCCGTTATACCCAACGGCTGCATGGTAAGAGCCGTATGAAGCGAGAGTTTCACGTACGGTTCTGTGAGAGCCGGGGGGTGAAAATCCCCCCGGCTACTCGACATTCCCATATTAAACAGGCACCAACAAGGTATGTCATGTCAGTTGCGTGTGGTCGTGACGGGGATCCTGCGGATTTCGTTACATATGTCCGCGGCAACCTCAAGGGCTTCTTCTGGAGCACGGACAAATTCACCGGACTCCCGTTTTAGTGCAAGAATAAGGGGATACATGACCGCTTCATGTGCATTAACGCCTGAGATTATTTCAAGCAAATCCAGAGGAGATACTCCTGCAGCAGCAAGGTTTATCGCAGAGTGCAAGATCGTATAAATATGGGCTTGATTATTGGAATCGAAATCAATATACAGAGATCGGAAGGTCTCAAGAGCGGCTTGAAGGTCTCCATGACCTAGCAGTATTTGCATTCCGAGATACTGTGTTGCCCATCGGAGTTTGCCCTTTAACGGGAGATTGGGATGACTAAGATATGGCAGGAACTTTTGATAGGTGCTTAAAGCCCCCTGAATGTTATCTTCCTCGGTTTGCAGTTTAGCTTTAAGGATCAGTGTCAGAGTTCTCCAAAGTTGGAGATCCGGTGTTTCGGCAACTTCTAGTTGCTTGATTATTTCGTCACAGGTTAGCACAGCGGACTTCAGGGTTCCCATTTCTCGCTGTGCTTGCCCCTTCGTATAGAGTGCACTCAGGCCCCGGGGCTCCCGTGACTCAGAAGATATTGCCTGATCTACAATTTGGATCACCTGATCAAAATCCTTCCTGTCAAATCTTTTTTCGATTTTCAAAACGCATTTCTTTTCAATCAGCGCGGCAGTACTATTTTGTTGGGAGTCATGTTTGATATGAGGAAGGGCTGCCGCCATTTTCGTATTGACGGCATGGTCTCTATTAGAGTGTCTTTGCGGGATTAGTGTCTGGGAGACTTCGTGAATCAGGGAGTAGATAGATTCTCTGCGCTCTTTTTCGGTGTAGAATACAGTCATAAATCGGATCAGGTTTTCCACGGATGAGAATTCATTTTGATTGCGTCGTATCTTATATAAGATACTGAATAACCGATCTGCCGAGCCATACAATCGCTTTTTTCCGCTACCCCGTACAATTACGAATCCCCGCTTAACGAGTCTTCCCAGCATAGCGGACACCATTCGGATCTCCATCCGTGCACGGATACTAATCTCCCGGGGCATTGAGAATTGCCAGAGATCAAGGATGGCCAGAAACACCCGACGTTCTCTTTGTGGCAAGGACTCAATCTTTGCGCGAAAATAATCAGTATGCTCGTCCATCAGGAGCACAAGTTCCTCCATCAGATGATCAGGTGGTTTGCACTGGGCGAAGTTTGCCATAAGAACCAGAAGTCTTGGATTTCCCATTGTCAGGATTTCAAGAGGACGCATTTCTCGTTCGCTTGGATGTTCCTGATTTTTTCTTATAGCGGTCCACAATTGATGACATTCTTCGGTGTTCAGCGGGTTTAGGTTGAGGATTCGGAAAAAGTCAAAAAATGGCAGATTTACATCATAGATTCCTTTAAATTGACGGGTAGCGGTACCCAAGAGAATGATTCGTGGTTCTGTTTGTAAGATCTGTCGTAGTTCCCACCCTGTATCCTTTTCTATAAGTTCGTGGAGTTGCTGAAGGTTTTCAATCATTAGGACAAGCCTTCGACCGAGCCGCTCCGCAGCGTTCAATACCGCCCCTCGGGCGCGTTCTTCCAATGAGATGTGATGCCACTGCTTAACATAATCAGAATACCGGTCAAATAATTCCCGTGCAAGTTGAGGATGAATCCGTCTGCATTCCCTCGAAACATGAAACAGGGTTTCCAGCCAAAAGTCAGCCATGCTGGAGATTTCGTGATTATCATCCATGAATTGAATTGGCAAGAGTACCTCAGAGTACTGTTTACTGGAACGTAATTCTGCTGCAGTTCGGGCGAGGAGCATGGTTTTTCCTTGGCCGCGGGGAGCGACGATAAGGGTATGCTGACACGACTTTGCGCCAATATTCTGATCAAGGATGCTGAGTACAATTTGCAGGTGAGGGTTCCGTACTACAAACTGTGCAATCACTTCATCATCAGACTGAAATGTCCCCGGATTGTAGTTCCTCGTTCTGATAGCGGTGATTTGATTCATGACCTGGCGGCCTTGGATTTCTAACGATAATTTCGCTCCTTAATCGGAATATAGTACTGTCTGAACATTGTTTTCCACCAGTCTTTCAGTAGGCGAAAAGAAAAGAAAAGGAATAGCAATGATCATCAAAGACGATGTATCCATCATGCGTGAGAACATCAAGAATTTCAGCAATACGATCAGGTGCATCTTTCATTACCCGGCTATATTCGTGTTCCAGAATCGTACGGGCTTCCAATGTAAACGAGCCTACCACAGCTGCCTCTGTTAGAATCACATTCGCAATAGAGTAGTTATCTTCATTGAGAGCATCTCTGAGTCGTGATCTATAATGGTACAGGTCTGCTTCCCCTTTAGGACCGAGAAGTTCGGTTCGATAAACCTGCTGGACATGATCCAATGTGATGTATTCTATTTGTCGTATCGCAGCCAAATCCAGGAGTCGAGCAAAAAAATATTGAATGTGATGAGGGATGCCTGCCCCCAGTGTTTCATAAACAGCCTCGGCTACACCGTCTGCAAGAGATAGATGGTGTGCATCTGCTAAGCATTCAAAGCAACGGATAGATGTATTGCGGTCCCAGGGGCCTAGTTGAAACGTATAGAGATGGTTGATCCGATCAGGAATTCCCAACCTGCGAACGAGTGGTTCGAGGCCAATGCTCCCCGATATCATGAGAACGGGACCGTCTTGTCCAAGTTGCTGAGCCTCCCCTCGTAACCAACTCAAGAACTCTTCTACTCCATTGGCATTTTGATCACGATCCAGCATTCGCTTTAAGAAGATGGGTAATTCGTCAATGACCCAAAATACTTGCTGCACTTGTTCAGCCCAATCTTGGAATAGATTTTTACCGTGAAACTTCCAGTTTTCAGCATCAATCCCTCCACGGATCTTAACGCGGAAGTTTAACAGTTCAATTTCTTCAATTTTCTCTCCGAGCCATTCCTTTATGCCGCTCCCAAAACGTTTGATGGACGATTGGGCCATGCGTGCAGAGTATGCCATCTCTACAATTACATCCTCTGGACCTTTCGCCCCTTCTACATCACAGAACAAATAAGTCCAACCTTTGGCCTGAAGTTATTGACCTAGTTCCTGCGTGATACTGGTTTTACCCATACGCCTTTGTCCAGTTAACAAAATATGGTTATGATTTTCAATATGCCGCTTCAGGATTTTTAGTTCGGCCTTTCGGTCAAAAAAATCCTTCCCGCTGACCCAGCGTCCAGGGGATGATCTCATGATTCAATCTGGTTAAGTTTCTTCCGTGAAGACAATATTCCAAACGAAATTAATGTCAACGAAATTGATGTCAACATTTTCGCTGTATAATAGTTCCGATGGATGTGTGACCGATGCAGATCTTGTCGTTCCGTTAACATGAAATACTTCTGGTAGGCGTGCAGACAATGAGGCGGAGGAGCAGTTGTAGATTCCTGGGATCACCTGCGTTGCCGCGGAAGTGTTAAATGATCTGTATCAACAAACAGCAGGCAGATGCTTATCAAAACAACTCCAAAGTAGGGGATTTGGTCGAAATATCCCCTATCAACCAGAAATGCCATTAACGAACGACAATGAATTTTCCTGAATCCATAAATATCCCCGTACTTGACTGTGCGGTCAGGCGATAGAGATAGGTGCCTGAACTAAGCCCTCGGCTGTCTACTGTAAGAGATGTACCCCATCCTGCTCTCATTTCCACAGCAGGGAATTCGCGAATCCGTTTCCCCAGAAGGTCGATGACTTCCAGCGAGACACGAGCCGAAGTGGGCAGGTCAAAGTGGATCTGCATGGTTGAATGGCTGACCGGGTTGGGGTAATTTCCGTGCAGTACGAATTCAGGGGGCAGATTTGATTGTGTGGCACCTGCTGGAGTTTCCACCAGATCCAGTAAAAATAGACGCTCCCCTTCTGTATGACCAAATCCAGCAATTGCGGGAGGCCCAGCATTCTGGGGAACGAAGGCAAGAAGCAGGGCCTGGTGGTCAAAATTCCTGAAATCTATCCTTATGTTCTTCGTGGGTTTGCCATTCTCGCTGATTTGTA
Source organism: Rhodothermales bacterium (assembly GCA_022821875.1). Classification (GTDB taxonomy): domain Bacteria; phylum Bacteroidota; class Rhodothermia; order Rhodothermales; family Bin80; genus Bin80. The sequence continues at coordinate 9,332 of JAJECV010000129.1, read as the reverse complement.
ATATATATTCGTCTGGTGTTAGGTCGATGTAGGAAGAAATCGCTCCCCGATCTATCTGGACGGATTGAATCCAAGTCTGATCATCCGAAACGAATCGCAAGTTAAGTGAGTTGTGATCTGGAAGATGATGGCTTACACGAAGATTGATAAAAGAGCCATGAAGTCGTGCACAGCAGGCTGTTGTGGACTGAATCTGATCCGTACCGGAGTAGATGATTTGATAAAATTCGTCTTTGACCACTTCCATATTGGAGACTGCTGTGGTAGTATTATTAAGGTCACCGGATATAGACGCTGAAATTTTTCGATCCCCGGAATTTACAGGTATATAATTTGAGGAGGAGAGTGGAGGAATATTTGTCAGGATTTTCTCATTTTCCGAACGTGTGTCCAAGCTATTGGATGTTGCATTGATGATCTGTACATATCCATGCCCTCCAGAATTATCGAAACCCTTCCAGTATGCGACCGCGTTATCTACCATATCCCGAAATAAAAACTCTGATACTCCTTCCACAATGGCGAACACCACTTCTGTTTGATCTTCCGGCTCCAACTGGATCGGCCCCACACTTGCAATATGTGACCAGATATCGTTTGATGGAACGCCAAGTCGGTTTTCCTCACTAAGGTATCGCCACATAATCTCATTCCATGTACCGGGGTAGTTGCCATCATTGAGTACTGCTCCATAGCGGGTATCAAAATTTTCGGAAAGAACCTTAATGCCGGGAACTGTTGATGGACGATTGGCCATGTTACCAATCTGATAAATGGCTTCACGCTCGTGATCAAATCTGGGTTGATCCTCTCTCCAGTTAGTCGACAGAATCCAATCTGCATACAGACCGACATGCAGATTTTCAATGGGAATCTGGAGTGAATTACGAATCGTATATTTAACGATAATAAATCCCCCATGCTGCTCATAAACTATAAATTCCGTCTCCTCCAAAATTTCTACCCCGATTGGGTTTGGGGCATTTGAATCCAAAAGCATCACCTGTGTCGTCACTGCACCATTTTCATCGGGGGCAGAGACGTTCATTGTAGTTCCCGGCTTGCGGCTAAAATGGATCGGTTGCGCAGAAGATCCGTTTGGATTGCTTTTTTTGTGACCTGTGATAGAAGAGGAGATTTGATCAGGCCCGGTTCCCATAATCAGTCCTGCCTCAATAAGTTGGCCACCCAGGTCAGTGTTAATTAGACGCAGGCCTATTCCTCTGCTTCCCCACTGATCCAAATACCCAAAATTCCCCTCTGAGGTAATACTATAGCCAATCAGACCCTGGACAGTTGCATCGTAAACGGGCAGTGTTTTGCCGGAACGTGATTCCAAACTATAGCGTACCCGCTCGGCTTCTTCGCCAGAGATCAGTTGAATTTCTATCTGATCCCTTACCCGGTAAGGGGCATTCTCGGACGGGTTATACGGAAAAATAACGCGTACAGTACCTGTTCCACCAGAAAAATCAATGTTCTGAGAGGTTGATTCAAATCCAAGATATGGCGGCACATTTGCCAATTCTACCGATGCAGGCCGATTTGCTCCATTTCCAAAATAACTTTCCACACCCACGATCAGTGATGAAGATGCATTATCTGCGGAGTTCTGATTTTCCACCCCCGTCACCCGGACTGCGTTTGCAATGGGTGCCCGTACGGCTTGATATGCATTCACGCGGCCGCGGCCCAGCAAGCCTTCGAATCCCGGCGGATTAGAAGGCTCAATGGTTTCCGCTGTATATCTGATTTGTTCCCGTAACTGTTCGGCAGAGAAATTTGGAAACCTAGTCTTTACGAGTGCCGCAATTCCCGCCACCAATGGGGACGCAAACGAGGTACCGCTTTGGTAACCATATTCCTGATTTGGAAATGCCAATGCCAAGTCACGGCCATTTGCATAGACATCAACGGTGGAGCCAAAGTTAAACACAACACGATCCCGGTATCGTTCTGTCCCCCCAACGGTCAGGGTCTCAGAGAAACTAGCCGGGAAGACGGCGTTCACATCATTATTTGTACCATCATTTCCTGCTCCCACGACTGAAAGGGTTCCCATCTCCATTGCGCACTGCATCGCAAGGTGCATAGTTCTTTGATAGTTGGGGCTAGCAAAACTGCCGTTCAGGATATCTGCACCATTCGCAGCGGCATACAATACCGCCTCGGGAACGTAACAGATTCCCCCTCCGCAATCCGCCCCGAGTGGCATGTAGGTGGCATTCCAGCTGCTTCCGGTCAATCCTTTTGCATTATTACTCTGTGCAGAAGTTACACTGGCAACTGCGGTACCATGAAAATTATGCTCCAGGTCAACCCGGATACCGGGTGTATAGGGCAATCCATTGCCGAAATCATAGCCATGTACATCATCAACATAGCCGTTATCATCGTCATCAATTCCGTTGTCGGGGATCTCGTCGGAATTCGTCCAGACATTGGACAGGAGATCCTCGTGCTGCCAATCGGTGCCGCTATCCAGAATAGCGACCACGACCTCTCCCTGTTCTCCCTTTACAATTTCCCACGCCTCTTGCAATTGCAATCGGTCCATATACGTGGTCTGGTAATCAAATTCTGGATCATTTGGGATGCTGGCATTGATTGAACCGGTGGTTTTGGAATAGTACTCGGCCTCGGCATAGACCACACCAGGATCACTTTCAAAGGCTAAAGCCAATAGTTCAGGTGGTGTATCTCTCGAAAAATGTACACGATAAATACTCAACAACTTCTCCAGATTCTCGCATTTCACCCCATTCTGTTCCAGATATGGGAATGCGTGCTCAATGGACGAGACCTCATAGGAATCTGCAATCGCATCAAAAAGCGTCAATCCAGATTTCTTTCCGATTGGAAAGACACCGTCCGTGAACTGTACCAGCGCAACGTTCGGAATGGCATCGGGACCTGCATTGGGGAAGTGGATCTGTGCCGCCGTCTGATTCGAGGCACCGAGGCTAACTCCTGTCAGGAGTACGGTCAATCTGAAAATTTCCCGCATCATTACTTTGGTGCTCATCCGTCGAAATTATTTTACAACCACCATCTGACCGGTTCGGGCCAAGATTCCAGACGGCGTATCTGCCAATAGGCGGTAGAGATAAACGCCAGATGCAAATCTGTAGCCATGGATCAGATACTGATGATTGTATCCGGCCTCCATCGGTTCTTCCGGTCCCTGCCACACACGCCGGCCAATCATGTCCAGCACTTCCACGGTTACCTGTGCAGGCATGGGTAAATCAAAGCGGATATGTGTGTTTGGATTGAACGGGTTTGGATAATTTCCATGTAAGGTCAACTCGGAGGGTAGTGTCGGGGACATAGCGGTTTGCACATCCAGTGCAGAAACAAGTTCTGACCCGTCTGGCCAAATTCCCCTCACAGTGATTCCTGATGAGATGGTCCCATCCATCATCAATACAAAACTTCTACCCGCGTATGAATCGGCATCCAAGTGGTAGGTCATCAACGGTGTATTTGCAATTGGATCCCATAGTTCAATCAAGTAGGTTTCCGGTTCTAATTCTGTATATCTGGAGACGGCCCCCTGCTCCGTCTCCAATGCAGTGACCTGCATACGATGATCATTTATAATTCTTACTTCCAGATCCGGAACGCCGATGATGCCATGTATTGCCCGGAATTCAACCTGATGCTCGGATACGGCCATTCGCCGCGCATTCGGCATTGCCACAAATTTCGAATTATCAGATGCTCCCAGGAATGCAATATGATAGTTGTCTGCCGGATCAAGGTCAATCCTCGCCGAAGCATATGGATCGGAGGTTTTGGCCTCTCCTGCATTCCTCAATTCGAGAACCGTGTCGCCAGTATCCAGGGGTAGAAATTTCGTGGCCGATTCCGGTTGCCAGTGATTTATGACCAATTGACCGTTTATATATAGATCCACAGCCGTATCTGAATCAACAGGCAGGAACTGAACCCGGGCTTTTTTACTGAAATGAGCATCATAAAATTCCTGGGCTCGATCTGCATTGAGCAGCATATCATCAATGGAAGAACCTCCAAAGAAGGCAAATGCTGCTTCGACGCTTTCGCCGGGATGTATGATGTAGGGTCCTGATCCGAAGACCTGCCCCCAGTAGGAAGGAACAGATTGAAATCCCTGAATACCTCCACTCATGAACCGCCAATGCGATTCTGATTCGGGAAAAGGATACACTCCGGAGTCATAGACCGTAAAGTGAGATTTTGCCCCATCAGATAGTATTTTCGCACCCATTACAAACCTTCTATTCTCTTCTTCGGTATACTGATAGCCCACTCCTTTATCTGGATTATATCCAGGTATATCGTGATACCAACGATCACTTATGGTCCAGTGGAAAAGCATTCCAATGTGTACATTATCAGCCGCCATCCGGGTCGGATTGGTGATGGTATATCGCACGGTGGCAAAGCCTGAATTTCTGCTTCCAGGATCAAAGTGAATCTCCTGTAATATTTCCAAACCTGTGGGGATTGGAGCATTGATGTCCAACAAGGTGACTTCGGACTCCCATGGTGTAGTATTCCCTGGTCTTCGCACGATAAGTCCATCTGAATCTGGCCAAAAATGTACAGGGTTACGTGCTTCAATACCTATCACGGATCTGGATACTTGATCCGGTCCCGTTCCCAGTATAAGTCCGGCTTCCCGTAACAGCAGCAATGGAACTTCTCCATACCAAATTCCTCTGCCAAGAGCGAATAGATGATCAGGGTAATCATGAGCGGAATTTAACCATCCAAGGTTGCCCCCGGAGGTCACATCAAACGAAAGTTTGTTACTTGAGGCTTGTGCAATTTCCCAGCCTTCAAATGGAATAAGGACAGCTTCTTTGCTCATTTCATCCCCTGCCTGTGCTGCGACCACAAATAACTCCGATGTTCTGTATCCGGGACGCTTTACAACCGTAAACGGGATTTCAACGGTCCTGGATGCTCCATTTGGAACGCGACCAACTGCGGCAGTCCTTGAACCGAATTCAAGTGCATCTGGCGCTTCCACAATATCAATCTCTACATTGTCTGATCCTTCCAGGTAACTGCGTACCGTAACCTCCACATGACCAACTGCACCAGATCTCCATTGATCTCCATCAAGTTGAATCGAAATTGTATCCAGCACAATCCCGGCGATCCCTGTCTCGGTCACCGCCCGAAACGCATTGACCCTGCCAAACCCCAGCAGACCTTCAAATTCGGGAAAATTTGCAGATTCCACGGGATCTGCCGTAAAGCGGATTTGTTCGCGGATCTGATCCGCATTGTAGGTTGGGAAGGTCGTCTTAATGAGCGCTGCAATGCCAGATACCAAAGGAGCCGAGAATGATGTGCCACTGAAACTATGAAGATAGCCTCCGTGATATTGCCCGGTCACTAAGATTCCGGCCGCATAGACATCCACATTGGTCCCATAATTCAAGTGGACAATATCGTAATCATTCGCCGTTGCCCCGACCGACAGCACACGCGGGTAATCTGCCGGGTATGAAGGGTGTCTGTCTACATTCCAACTCTCGTTACCAGCAGCTGCGATAACAAGGGATCCCATATCTGTAACGGCCCTGATTGCTAAGGATTCTGTTGTGGAAAATTTTGGACCGCCAAAACTGGTATTGATAATATCTGCCCCGTTCGCGGCGGCATAGACGACCCCTTCGATCCCGGCACATATTCCGCCGCCTCCATCACACTGCACACCCACAGAAATAAAACGTGCATTCCAACTGCTGCCGGCCATTCCGATTCCATTATCCGTAACGGCAACGGCCATTGAAGCAACGGTCGTCCCGTGCGCACCATGATCTCTGTGGAGGGGTATTTCTGGATCGTAGGGATAGTCGCTGCCAAGGTGATAACCGTGAACATCGTCTACATATCCATTCTGATCATCGTCAATTCCATTGCTCGGCACTTCTCCAGGATTTGTCCATGCATTTGTCTGGAGATCTTCATGCGTCCAATTTACTCCATCATCCACAATCGCAATCACGACATCTCCCTGCTCTCCCTTGACCACCTCCCACGCCTCGGGTAACTTTAACAATTCCAGATATCTCGCCTGATGTGTTTCAAAGAGAGGGTCGTCGGGTTCGAGGGGAAGAGGCTGGCCCCGAGTATAACGGATGAATTTAGGTTCGGCATAGACTACATTTGGATCCAACATGATGGATAAAGCAACCTGCCCAGGCGGATAGGACGTATCAAAATGGACCGTGTAGATCCTTTCCAAAGCGGAAACAGGATCGGTCTTTTGTATGACTTTGTGTAAGATCGGAAATGCTTTTCTCACTGCAGAAATCTGATACCGCTCAATAAGGCCGTCAAATATTCCTGAGCCGACCTTTTGCACTTCGCCATCCGGTGATATCCCATCTCTAAACTGCACATAGACCACCCCTGGCACAAGTGATGAGTCGGCAAGTGAGGGGCCGATCTGCGCAGATATTTCCATGACCAGCCCCATGCTTAGAATCAGGACAATTACAACTCCTGCACCCACCCGCCTCGTAATTCTTGTTCTCTCAGCCGACGATTTCACAGGCTGATGCTGTCTCCCCATTTTTGGTATAGATATTTTGGCTCCTAAAAAAGCTTAAATGATAGAGGTATCAGGTCGCTATTTACTGATGTATGGGGGAAGTGGATAGCAAATTCATCTGACTCTCCAGTCGAATGGATACCGCTCCGTCCCTGATAATATACGCTACTTGCCGCAATTAAAGTATGCCAGTTGGACCTGATTCGGACATCGACGGTCCCCCCCAAATGGAGATATGGAAAGCGGGATTTCCGAAAAAATGAATACTGTCCGTCCTCCCTCTCATGGGTAGATATTGATCCATAAGCACGATCAGAGTATCGTGTTCAGGAGGATGTTCCTTTTGGAAGAGAATCGTCTGGCGCTGCAGGGTTTGCTTGACGGCTTGATAGAGACGAATGCCCTCTTCGGTCGCCTTGGAGGGAAGAAGATATTCGGCATGGCTGCCCCGGTCACAGATCATCGATACATATACATTCCCCAATTCGGCTAAAATTTGTCTTTCACTCAAGCGTATTTTGTGTTATATCTCGCATTATAGCGGTGACACAGAATCCGAAGCAGTGCAAAGGCGACAAAGCAGATGGCGGCATGCGCCCGAACGGGCCGTTCCATTCAGTGAAAGATGGGACGAACGGACATGGAATGCTTCATCCCCCGAATGCCCCCGGTGGATGAAATCCATCTTAGTTGTCATTGACATCATTCCTAGTTGACACTAGACCCAGGTGTCTGAAATTGGATGGGGCTGATTTGCAAAAAACATTTACAATCACAATTATAAACTGGAAGCCTGATATTGCATTATCGGACAATCGCCATGAGATTTGATATGGCAACGGCCTGATTTTGCATGATTGCCACCATGGTATAATGATAGATTCCACTGGGCAAGCAATTGGTGCTAATTTCAAGTGTCTGTTTCTTGCCGGGGCTGAATGATTTCTCCGAGGTACTGATCACCGTTCGACCGAGCAGGTTTGTTACCATTACAGAAATCTTTGCCTGCTCAGGCAGATCAAATACAATGCTTGTCCTTGCAGAGGATGGATTGGGATAATTCCCCCGGATCGTCATCAATTGTGGATATTCAGTTTCCTCCATCACATCAACATTCGTATCGGTTGTCGCATGCGCAATATTTGAGGTCGGACCCATTCCAATCGGTGTGACGGCACTGACGCGGTAATAACATGTCACGCCGGGGGCGAGTCCAGTGTGTGCATGGGCCGTGGCAGAACTATTTGTATTGTCCACTAAATCTGACCAGCTTTTGCCGGCATCATAGGACACTTCAATCCGATAGCCTGTGATCGTGGCACCCCTATTGCTGGATGGTGTTGTCCACGATAGAGTGATCTGTGAACTTCCTATCGCAGTTGCACTCAGCCCCGTCGGAGCAGTGATTACAGGAGTATCGGGCGTAACCTGTGCCACGTTCGAGGCAAAACCTGTCCCGACAGAGTTAATTGCCCTCACGCGGTAGTAGTATGTTATACCTAACATGACATCTGTATGAGTATAAGTTGTGGCCGTGCTGCCTGTGTTGGACACGAGATTGAGCCATTTTGTACCTGCATTCGTAGACATTTCAATCGAATAGCCCGTGATGACCGCACCTCCGTCATTCGGTGCAGTCCATGACAGGTTAATCTGATTTTCCCCTGATGCCGTTGCGGTCAGTCCTGTCGGAGTATCTGGAACCGTTGCTGCGGGGGGATCTGTCGTGGCACCTGCCACATTTGACACAGGGCCTGTTCCCACAGAGTTAATTGCGCTGACTTGATAGTGACGGGTCGTATTCGGCATCAGCCCAGTGTGGGAGTAGGCTGTGGAGGCATTCCCTGTATTTTCAGTCAGGACCCTCCAGGATCTACCAGCATCCGCTGACACTTCGATCTTGTAACCTGTGATGGATTCCCCTCCATCATTTAATGGTGCTGTCCATGACAGGTTGATCTGGAATCGACCTGATTCAGATGCGCTTAGAGAAGTTGGAGCATCCGGTACAGTTGACGCAAGCGCATCTGTGGTGGCACTTGCCACATTTGAGACAGGCCCTGTTCCCACAGAATTGATCGCACTCACCCGATAATGATATGTCGTACTCGGGGTAAGTCCAGTGTGTACATAGGTTAACGCGGCAGTCCCTGTGTTATTTACCAGATTTGACCAGATCGCACCCGCATTGGAAGATATTTCGATCCGATAGCCTGTAATTGCCGCAACTCTGGTATTTAACGGTTCGACCCACGACAGATGAATCTGCGAACTTCCAGATGCAGTCGCACGCAGTCCACTTGGAGCTGTTGGTACAATTACCGGAGGAGATTCAGTCGTAGCACTTGCTGCATTCGATACCGGCCCCATTCCTACGGAATTAATTGTACGGACACGGTAATAGTATGCTGTATTCGGTGCGAGTCCTGTGTGGGCATAAGTTGTCAAAGTATTCCCTGTATTTGCAACCAGTGTTGACCAGATCATACCAGCATCCAATGAAACCTCAATCTGGTAACCTGTGATGGCTGTTCCTCCAGTATTTAATGGTGCGGTCCATGACAGATTGATCTGGTTTTCTCCTAATGCCGTTGCATTTAGATCTGTTGGGGATGCCGGAGTAGTTGCTGCTTCGGTCGTGGCATATGCGATGTTTGAAGCACTCCCTGTTCCCACAGAGTTAATTGCACGGACACGATAGTGGCGGGTTGTGCTCGGTGCCAACTCTGTATGATCATAGGTTGTGGCAGTGCTCTTTGTGTTCGCTACCAGATCA